>JALSPL010000482.1 GCA_026985975.1 Anaerolineae bacterium
CGACGCCGGTCTGGTAGGCGAAGCCGGGAATCATGCGCAGGATGGTGTGCGGGCCCAGGACGCTGTTGTAGATGGCGAAGAGCAAAATCAGACTGACGAAGTTGAGGCCGGTGACGAAACCGTAGATGCCAGCCTCCAGGGTGATGGGCCCGCCGATGATGGGCCAGGACGCGGGCAGGGAAAAGAGGATGCGCTCGCCCACATGCACGGTGAGGGCGTTGAAAAGGATGGCGAATCCCCACAGAAAGAAAGCCAGGCGCACGATGACCCGCCAGGCCAGGGGCTGGCTGTGGGCGGCGTCAGCGGACTGGCTGGCGGCCCGGCGCAGCAAAACCGCGTAAAGAAAGCCCGCGGTCAGCAGCAGGATGATGAGATAGAGCGGATTGCGGGTGATCAGCACTGCTGTCATGCCCGCGGCCAGCCACAGCGTCCAGGCGTAGGGATGAAAATCAGCATTCATGGCAGGCTCACCGGGACTGACGCCGCAGCGCCCAGGCGCCGCCAAGCAGAATCAGGGCCAGAATCAGGGCGAACCCGCCCAGGGGCAGAAGTTTTCCGCTGGCGTTTTCTCCGGGCTCGGGCGCGGGGGTGAGTCGTTGGATGGGCTGAAAGGTGGGGCCGGCCGGCTCAGGGGTGGCGGTGGTCGTCAGCTCCCCTATGTTCATAACCTTGGTTACCGCTTCCTCGTAAACTTCCGAGAAGGGCGTGGGCGTGGCATTGACGGGGACGCCAGCATGAGGATTGGCGACGGTGTATTGCGTTGGCGTCGGCGCGAGTCCGGGGGTAGGTGCGCCCTCCGGTTGGGACGCGGGGGTTGGGGCGGCAGTGACGGTTGGCGACGCCGCCGGGACGATGACGCGCAGGGTGCGGGCCTCGGATTGCTGGGCGTCGGGCCGTTGGGCGCGCAGGGTGTAGGTTGTGTCGCTGGCGGGACACACCTGCCGCTCGGAAGTCAATGGCACGGTTTTTTCGCCGCCGCCATCATCCAGAAACGCGGCGTCCGCGTTGCGGATGGTCCACTGCAATTGGGCGCAGGCTCCCGGTGCGATTTCATCGGGCGTCAACAGAAAGTCAATGGTGATGGATGGCCGCGGCGTGAAGGTGGCCGTGGGCGTGACGTTGGGCGGCAGCGTGGGGGTCGGTGTGGGGATGGGCGTTGCCGTGGGCGTGTCGGTCGGGGTCGGCGTATTCGATGGGATAGGCGTGGCCGTGAAAGTCGGCGTGGGCGTGGGCGTGGGGGACGCGGTGGGCGTGGCTGTGGGCGCGCCGGGCGTGGGGGTGTCGGTGGGCGTAGGCGTATCGACGATGCAAATCTGATCGAAGGGGATGATGGGCGGCTGGGCGTCGGAGGAGCCGCCGCCAGGAGCGCCCGGGCCCCAGGCCCAGCCCTCCACGTCCCCATCCCGCACCTGATAGTGGGACGCCCCCCGCCCGGAGTATTCCCAGGCGTTGTTTTTGAGATGATAATAGGCCCAATAAACGCAATCCACGCCCCGACATTGGCAAAAGCAATCGTCAGGCGGACAGCCATCGCTATGCAGACCAGCGCTGATTTTACAGACGGCCACGCCCATACTGCTGCTGGGGCTCATAACGACTTCCAAGCCCGAAAAACGAAGGATGTCGGCCCCGCTGACGCTTTCCTGGGTAAATTGCACGCAGGACGTAACGACGCTGCCATCGCCAAAACGCACCACCAGCCCGGCGCGATGGATCTCCTGGGCGCGGCTGGATTGCCAGCCCAGGGCCAGCAGCAGAAAAGCGAGCAGGAGAATGATTTTGGGACGCATGGATTTCAGTAATCAGTGATCGGTAAACAGTATGCAGTAATGGATCGCCTGAAAAAAGCTTTATCTCACGCAAAGACGCCGAGGCGTAAAGAGAAATGTCAAGGTTTCGCCAAGAAAATCTGGCTGAAACCCCACCATTCTTGCTGTTTTCCCGAACGTCATTGCTGACTCAGACCTTTTTTCAGGGGAGCCAGTAATGGCGGGGACAAGGCTGCGTTTTCTGGCAATGCTTGTACGCCGGACGCTGTTCCGAAAATAAAAGATTAGACGCAGAAAAAGCGGAAAAAATCTGCGAAAATCTGCGGGCATCAGCGGTATCTGCGGTATCTGCGTTCTAGATTTTCATTCCTTATTGGCGTGCAAACGCTCATGGCGCCTGCTTTGAAAATAGACGGAAGACGGAAGACCGGAGACCGAAAGCGTCCGTGAGCCGTCCTCCGTCCTCGGTCCCCGGTCATTTTCATCGGTATCGACGCTGGCGAGCCCGCAGTCGGACTATTCTGAAAAGACCCTCCGGGCGGGCGGCCCGAAGGGTCTCATGGGGTCAGATCAGGCGATCATCTTGCGTCGGCGTTGCACATAGCCCGCCAGTCCCAGCAACCCGCCGCCCAACAGCAGGATGGTGGTGGGTTCCGGGATTTCCGCCGGAGGCGGATTCAGTTCCGATTCGATCTCATCGTAGGTCTTGACCGGAGGATAGACGGTGGGATTGTAGTTGGCGTCGAAGCCGGACCAGGCGAAGCCTTCAACGGCCCGATCCGCGGGCGTGTAGCCGCCAATTCCCACCTGCGAGACATCCCAGGCGTCGCCCGCTGCATTCAGATGAAAATAAGCCCAGAAATGATCCGGGTCTGCAAAACAATCATCAACGGGGTTGCCCACGCCGTCGATGTTGCAAAGGGCCTTACCCCAACTGAGGTCGGCTATCCCCACCGGAATGGCGGCGGCGGCCAGGACATCAGCAGTGGTGGCGTCGGTGGACACAGTGACGATCTCGGTGTAAACATGATCGGGGAATTGAATGACCAACGCCACGTTTTTGTCGCCGCCCTGAGCAAAAGCGGCAGTGCTGACCAACATGAGGGCCAGCAATACGATGAGGAGAATCAGATAACGTTTACGCATGAGGAGCTCCTTTGGATGAATAGAGAGAAGAAGGAAGAGGATGGTTCATGCGCGCTCCAAATAAAATGCCCCGTCCGGTGGGACAGGGGCCTGATATGATGGAGATACAGACCGGGGCCCGTCCGCGCAGGCTTCCGATGCGGTTGCAGTACGGGTTTTCTGGCTTGGGCTTGCGCCCTTACAGTTGCGGGACAGCGCCGGATTCGCACCGGACTTCCCCCGTTTTCAACGATGAAACGCTGAAAATACTGCAAACTATCGGTATTCAATTAGATTGCCATTGTAGCAAGAGATGCAGGGAATTGTCAAACATTCTTCAACCGCCATTTTTGTCCCTGCCGCCAATCAATGCTATACTCTTTTCACAATGTTCGCGTGTTGCGGACATCAATCTATCACTCTGTTTTGGCTTTTCCGAAGATCGCCCGACCTGATTCGGGCTTTTTTGTTGCGAACGGCGGACTCTTACTTGCGAACAAGGGCGGCTGTTGTAAACAACGGGAGGAAATCCGCAGATGCGCCGCACCTGGCGCTTTGAGGATTTTCATGCGCTAACTTGAGAATAACAGGCGGCTGCTCATAAAACCTGCGCCATTTTCAAGTGCGACGCATCTTATTGGGAAGGAACAAAACGCAAGTAAGGACAATTTCATGACAACATTTTCTGAGCTAGGCCTGCGCCCGGAGCTGGTGCAGACCGTGACCAAACTCGGCTATGCCGAGCCGACCCCGATTCAGGCGGGCATTATCCCGCTGATGCTGGCGGGCCGCGATGTGCTGGGCCAGGCCCAGACCGGCACCGGCAAAACCGCGGCCTTCGCCCTGCCCATCCTGCAAAATCTGGCCCCGCGCGCCCGCCATGTGCAGGCGCTGGTGCTGGCCCCCACCCGCGAGCTGGCCATGCAGGTCGCCCGGGCTTTTCAGGGATATGGCCAGGGCCAGAAAGTCACCGTGCTGCCCGTCTATGGCGGCGCCTCCTACGAACCGCAGATCCGGCAACTGCGCCGCGGCGTGGATGTGGTGGTGGGCACGCCCGGCCGCCTGCTGGACCTGGTGCGCCGCCGCGTCCTGGACCTGAGCCAGATCACGACGCTGGTGCTGGACGAAGCCGACGAGATGCTGAGCATGGGCTTCATCGAGGATATCGAGACCATTCTCGCGGAGACGCCCGCAGAGCGGCAGACGACGCTCTTCTCCGCCACCCTGCCCGCGCCCATCCGTCACCTGGCCGATGGCTACATGCGGGAGCCCCAGGCCATCACCATCAAGCACAAGCAGTTGACCGTGGCCGCCATCGAACAACGCTACTATCTGGTGAACCAGCGGGACAAGCTGGCCGCGCTCACCCGCCTGTTCGAGGTGGAGCCCATCACCAGCGCCCTCATTTTCGCCCGCACCCGCATCGGCACGGGCGAGCTGGCCAGCGAACTCACCGGCCGCGGCTTCCCCGCCGAGGCCCTGAACGGCGACATGAGTCAATCGGCCCGGGAGCAGGTGCTGCGCCGCTTTCGCGATGGCCGCGTCAAGGTGCTGGTGGCCACCGATGTGGCGGCCCGCGGCCTGGACATCGACGACATCTCCCATGTCATCAATTTCGATCTGCCCCAGGACCCTGAGATTTATGTGCACCGCGTGGGCCGCACCGGGCGGGCGGGCCGCACCGGCGTCGCCATCACCCTGGTCACTCCCAAAGAAGCATACCGACTGCGCCAGATTCAAAATTTCACCCGCCAGAAAATCGCCAAAGCCGAAATCCCCTCCGAAATGGAAATCCGCCAAAAACGGGAATTGCAATTGCTGGAGGAGGTGTTGATATGGCTGAAGCGCGGTCGGGCCAAACGCGAACGGCAGATGGTGGAAGCGCTGATGGAGAAAGGCTACGATCCCATGGAAATCGCAGCCGTGGCCCTGAAGATGTCGCGCAAGCACGAGAAGCAGCGCCCCATCATGCCCATGGGCGAAGTCCGCAGCGGGCGTCAGGCCCGGGGCCCGCGGGATCGCCATGATGGGTACAGCAAAAATGGCCGGAGCAAAGGCAAACGCAATGGCCGTTATGACAAGGCGGCGAAGAGCTCGCATGAGCAGGGCATGGTGCGTCTGATCATCAACCTGGGCCGCGAGGATGGCCTGCGCCCCAACGATGTGGTGGGAACCCTGGCCTACCAGGCCAACATCCCCGGCAAAACCATCGGCAAAATCCTGATTCAGGATCGGCATACGCTGGTGGACGTGAACGAAGCCTATGTGGGCCAGGTGCTGACCCGCAATGAACCCTACCGCATCGGGCGTCGTTCCTTCACCATCGATCTGGCCGCCTGAGTCATTGCCCGCAGACCTTCGAGGTCCCGCAAGACCTCGAAGGTCTCAAGTTCACGCGAAGTTGACGGGCGTGGCCTTTTTGGCTATAATTATTTTGTTCTGCGGGTGTAGTTCAGTGGTAGAACGACAGCTTCCCAAGCTGTATGTCGTCGGTTCGAGTCCGATCACCCGCTCTATCCCCTGAACAGGCGTCGACTTTTGAGCGGGTCGAACGCCTTTCTATTGCTCTGGAGAGGTCGCATAGCTGGCCGAGTGCGCGCGTCTCGAAAACGCGTAGGGTTAACCGCCCTCGAGGGTTCGAATCCCTCCCTCTCCGCCTAAACGGTTTGGGTGCGACGCATCTGTGAACGTCGTTGGTGCGTCAGCAGCCATAATCCGTCGACCCGATGGTGCGGCGTTCGACTTTTGCAAGAGATGCGTTGCACCTTACAATATGGAGAGGTCGCATAGCCCGGCCTAGTGCGCGCGCCTGGAGAGCGCGTATCCCCTCTGGGGATCGAGGGTTCGAATCCCTCCCTCTCCGCCATGAGAAAAGCCCCCGTCCGTTTGCGGATGGGGGCTTGTTTTTTACGGCGTCACCAGAGGGAAGTCAAAGTCGGCCGGGCGCTGTTGTCGATCGGAATACAGGCCGTCAGCATCCACCGCCAGCACCAGATAGCTGTAATTGACGCCCGCATCGCCGCCTCCACCTGGATTATCGGTATAGCTGAGTGCAGCGTCAGCCGGAATATCCGCCAGTTTGATGGCATCCGCATCGCCCGGGGCGAAGTAGAAGGCTTCGCTGCGCCAGATCTCGTAATGATCCACAGCGCCGGGCGCAGCGCTCCATTGCAACTGCGTGCCCGAACTCGTCAGACTGATATCCACCTGGCCCACGGTCATCTCGTCATACTGCTGCAAATCCACATGATGGATGTATTCATCGCCATCATAAGCGCCCGAACCCGCCCGAGAATCGATGAAGAAATCCGATCCGCCGCCGAGCCCATTGCCAAAGACGCCGTCGGTGATGAGGAAAGTCGCTGTTTTCCACTTTCCGGTATTGGTTTTGGTGACATAGTAAGGCTGAGGATCGAGCAGGCCCGTGTCGGGCAGGCCAGGATCGATGGCTAATCCCCGCCGGATGGTCCAATCGTTGATGGCGTAGACTTTTGCGGTTTTACGACCATCGCCGCCGTCGTAGATCAGCCGCCAGGTGTCCGCGCCATGGTCGAGATAGGTGATGGTGATGATCACCGTGTTGTGCTGGCCGTCCAGGCCCGTCGAGGGAGAAACATAACGATCATCGGCGGCGTAGAAAAACGCGAAATTGTCCGACGCCTGGTCGCTGCGCCGGGTGGACCAGCCCGGATCCACCTCAATCTGAATCTGGCTGCCATTACTGTTGAGATGATACAGGCCCGCAGCCCGCACATTGGCGTCATAAGGACTGCTGTTATAATGCCAGGGTTGCGTGTCAACGCCCGACCAGCCCATGCCCGTGATCCGGTCATCGTCGGTTACGGGAATAGTCGTCCCATTGCCCAAAGAATGCAACTGGGTGAGAAAGAACTCCGAATTCCCCACGGGCGGATAATAATCACAATCTTCCGAGCTTGCGTAATTGTAAAAACAGGGACGTCGATGCTCCCAGGCCCGGGACCAAATGCTGGGGGGCGTTTTCTGCCCGGAAAGCAGGCCCGTCCCCAGATATTTCGCCGCCCATTCAGCAATGGTGCGATTATTGGCCGTATCCATGCCGCTATGGTTCCAAAACGATGAAAGGCGGATGTAATCGGCCCGGGCGTCCAGCACTCGCGACATCTCCCAATAAAATTCATTCTCAGCGCCGGTCATGTAACCGTAACCCTCAAATCCGATGGGAACGGCGTCATGATGGAGATAGGCTTGATCCCACATGCCTGAACAATGAACATAGCTGCTGGTGGAACTGCACGCGTTGGTGAAATTGAAATCGGCAGTGATGGCGTTGATGGACACGCCCACCCCCTGCGTTGCGGCATAGTCAGCCTCATCCCGCCGTTCCCAGGAGCTGAGATAAAACGGCGCATTTTGGATTAACACCTGAATATCATAAACGCCATTGGCGTCGGCAAAAGCATCACGATACATGTCGCTGACGCTATTCACCCAATCGATCCATTCTTGCTGATACATGCCCCGATTTTGATAATCGTCATCGTCCTGATTGTGGGAAGGCGTATTCTCACCATCTTTGCCCGTAGCAATCGCAATCCACTTGAACCGATATCCTTGAGGATGAT
>JALSPL010000483.1 GCA_026985975.1 Anaerolineae bacterium
ATGAACGCCGACACCCTTTACGCCTTTCTGGCTCCCTACCTCAAAAGAGACCTGACGAACCTGCATCGTCTGTTCCTGGACAATCTCCTGCGCAACTTTTTCGCGGAGGGACTCCCGCCCGCGTCTATCGAGCGGGTCATGGACGACTATCGCGGTGGCGTCGTCCTGGCCCGTAGCGACGATCGCCAGGTCATCGGCGTGATGAACAACGCCGTTTTCAATTACGATGTCCTTATTCAGCGCGAAGGCGGTTTCCCCCGAACGGATTTGCTGGCAGTCACCCGCAATATCAACAGGATTCCCCAATGGAAACATGAGGGGGAGTCGCCCGCTCAGACACTGGCAGTGCGGCTGGCTTCGGGTGACAAACTTGTGCTATAGTGCCTGTGCATTGCTCCGACAGGTCATCGCTGTCGGATGATTCCCCCTTTCCCCCACATCCCCCAACAGGTGAATAAATGGCTGGCAAACTGTTGCTGACGCTCTTTGTTGCGCTGTTTCTGGTCGCGGCTGTTCCCCCAAACGCCCAGCCCGACCAGCCGCAGCAGCTCTTTCTCGCGCCGCTCAACGACGAAGCGGACGCACTGCGCATCCAGGCCTCGCCCGGCGTCCCCCTGGATGTGATTTCTCTCGATGAACAGGAATGGGTGTTGACCATGGCCCCCGCAGACGTCGTGGCGAGGTTGCAGGAGGAGGGCATGGCGACGCTGGGAATTGGAGAGACGCAGCCGGGCCAGGGCGCGCTCTATCTCATCGAGCACCACCCCTGGGATGAAGAACTGGTCGAACTGCCCGATCTTAACAAATACGGCATTCTGATCTGGCAACGGGGCCCGTATAGCCTGCTGCAAACCAACAAAAAAAAGGCTGCGAAGCTCTCGCAGGTGGGCGTGAGACTCTATCCTCTGGATGAGCCCATCCGGCTGATAAGTCGCGCACTCCCGCTGCCTCCGCCGCCCACAGCGCCAGATCCCGTCATCGCCGCAAAGATGCAGGCCCTCACCGCCGCAGACATCGAGGCTTGGGATCGGCGATTGAGCGGGGAGGAGCCGGTCGAAATCGGCGAACGAAGCAGCATCCTGCGCTCGCGTTTTTCGCGATCCAGGAACGGCCGCCTTGCCGAGCAATATGTCTTCGAGCAACTGCAAGCCATGGGATACGATCCCAGCTATTTCCCCTACAAAACGCCTTACGGTCACACCTGGCGCGACATCATCATCGATATCCCCGGCAAAAAGGAGCCGGAGCGGCTGGTGCTGTTGGTGGGACATCTCGATTCCATCTCCTATCCCATCAAAAAAGCGCCGCAGATCGCGCCCGGGGCCGATGACAACGGCTCGGGCAGCTCATCGCTCCTGGCCATCGCCGAGTTGCTCAGAGGCCAATCTTTCGATTACACCCTGCGTCTGGTGTGGTTCACCGGAGAAGAATTTGGCTATTGGGGGTCCAAACCCTATGTGCGGGAGTTGGCAAAACAGGATGCTCAGGTCGTCGCCGCCATCAACATGGATATGACTGGCTACGATAGTGATAAAGATCGCGTCGTCGAACTCCATACCGGAACAAAAAGCAACAATAAACGCCTCGGCGACCATTTGGTTGCAGCCAACGACCTGTACGACATCGGCCTGATATTGGAGCGCAAGGAGAAATCAGCCGCCCGTTTCAGCGATCACCGCAGCTTCTGGAACCAGGGCTATACGTCGGTGATGCTGATCGAGAATTTCTTCAGCGGCTCCTCGGAAGACGTCCACGGTCGGGATCGCAATCCCGCCTATCACAAGCAAGCGGATCAGGTGAACCTGGTGGATTTCAACTACGTCGCGGGCACGGCCCGCATGGCTCTGGCCGCGGCGATGTATCTGGCAAGCCCAACCAGCAGCCCCGCCCTCACGCCGACGCCTATACCTACGCCGACGCCCACCGTCACCCCGCCCCCGCCATCCCCCACGCCCACAGCGACGCCTGCTCCCACCGTCAGCCCGCCCGCGACCTGCACCGAGGTCGCGATCAATGGCGGATTCGAGAACAAGCAGGGCTGGCGAAGACGCCACAGCGCCTATGTCACGGCTCCGGCCCATGAGGGCAGTCGATCGCTCCGCCTGGGATTGCTGCCGCGTGGCTTTACGCCCGAAACGAGCGAGCCAAACATGGAGAGCCAGCGCCGGAAACACGTCCGCGGCTGGAGACTTTCCAGAGTATATCAGACCATCTCTCTGCCAAAAGATGCGACGGCTATCACGCTCACTTTCTGGTACAGGCCCGGAACCGACGCCCGCCGGGGAGATCGGCAGCGGGTGATGCTGTTGCGCCCTCGCCGCTACACCCGTATCAAGACCCTGATGAACGGGCTTGAAAACGACCGCACCTGGAAACAGGCCCGTTTCGATCTCAGTCAATACGCCGGTCGCAAAGTTGTGCTCTACTTTGATGTGTATAACAACCGCACCGGCCCCAAAGGCCGCACCTGGATGTTCCTGGACGATGTGAGCGTGCAGGTTTGCAGACCGGGCGCGCAAGAAACCAGCGCAACGACGCCCTGATCTTCCAGGTGGATGCTAGGGGGCGTCAGGCCAACAGCGCCCGCGCATCCACCACGGTCACGCCCCGGCCAGCGGGATGCACGATGGCCGGATTCAGCTCAAACTCGCTCAGCTCAGGGATGGCCAGAGCCAGAGCCGCCACTTGCATAATCAGCTCGGCCAGGGCAGCGACATCGCCCGGACGGCGGCCGCGGGCCCCGTGTAACAACAAACGTCCGGCCACCGTCTCAGCGATCATGGCGCGGGCCTCCTCCGCATCGAAGGGCGCGATGCGAAAAGCCACATCGCGCAACGCCTCCACATACACGCCGCCGCCGCCAAACATGATCATGGGGCCGAATGTCGGGTCGCGGCGCATACCGATGATCACCTCGGTTCCCGCCGCGGCCATCTGCTGGATGAGCACGCCCTGCAGCCCCGCTTTGTGCGCCCGCCGCCGCACCTGCGCTTGCAGCTCCCAATACATCTTGCCCACCTGCGCCGCCGGCACGTTCAGGGCCACCCCGCCCACGTCGCTCTTGTGCACGATGTCGGGCGAGAGCGCCTTCAGGGCGAAGGGCCCGGGATGTGTGCGGGCGAAGGCTTCGGCCTCGGTTTTGACATAGGCCGCGGCCCAGGCCGCCAGGGGAAAACCAACCTGCTCCAACAGGGGATAAAGCTCCGCTTCCCCCACATATTTCTGACCCGAGTCAACTTTTTCCCGCAATTCAGATGCTATTACCTGGTAAAGTCCGGTGTTTGGGGCGGGAGGCGGTGTGGGGGGCTTTTCACGAATGATCTGCCAGCGATGGGCGTTGGCGATAGCCCGGGCCGCATTTTCCGGAAAATCATAGACCGGGATGCGGTGCTGATGCAGGCGCTGGCGGCTTTCGCCCAGGCTCACATCACCCATGTAGCAAGCGTAGATGGGCTTGTCAGCATCGGCGGAGGCCCGGGCCAGAGCGTCGGCCACGCCCGCAGGATCGTTGGCGGTGTTGGGCACGAGAATGGCCAGCACCGCGTCATAGCTATCGCTGGCCAGCAGCACGCGGGCCGCGGCTTCGTATTCGGGCGAGGAGGCCGCGCCCAACATGTCGATGGGGTTGAAAAGCTGGGGGGCGGGGCCCAGAGCGGCGCGCAGGGCGGCGCGGGTGGTCTCATCCGGCTCAGGGACGCTGAGCCCGTTGCGGGCCAGGGCGTCGGCGGCCACAGCCGCAGGCCCGCCAGCATTGGTGAGGATGGCGACGCGCGGGCCTTGCGGCGGCGGCTGATAGGCCAGGGCGATGGCCGTATCGAACAGTTCTTGCACCGTACGGGCCCGCAGCACGCCCGATTGTTTGAACGCGGCCGCGTAGGCCTCATCGGAGCCGCCGATGCTGGCGGTGTGCGAGGCCACCGCCCGCGCGCCTTCCTGCGTTCCTCCCGCCTTCAGGGCGATGATGGGCGTATGCGGCGTCGTCTGCCGGGCGGCGGCCATGAATTCCGGGCCATGATGCACGCTCTCGATGTAGGCGGTGATAACGCGAGTATGGTCGTCTTCGGTCAGCGCCCGAATGAGATCGGCTTCGGTTACGTCTGCGGCGTTGCCCAGGCTGGCGAAATAGCTGAGTCCGATGTGTTCTCCTTTGGCCCAGTCGATAAGGGCGCCGCCCAGCGCACCCGATTGTGACAGAAAGGCGATGTCGCCTGGTTCGGGAATCTGCTCGATGAAGGTGGTGTTGAGGCCGCTGTGGGGATTGAGCACGCCCACGCCATTGGGCCCGACCAACCGTATGCCATACTCGGCTGCGATGTCCAGAATCTCCTGCTGCCGGGCAGCGCCCGCCGCCCCGACCTCGGCGAATCCACCCGAGAGGATGGCCGCAGCGCGAATGCCGCGGCGACCGCAGGCCCGCAGTGCATCGGGAATTGCGGGCGCGGGAATGATGATCACCGCCAGTTCCACCGGATCGGGAACCTGACTGATGTCGGCGTAGGCTGACAGGCCCAAGATCTCATGGGCCCGGGGATTGATGGGGTAAATCGGCCCCTGATACCCGCTCTTGATGAGGTTGCTGATGACGCCATAGCCCAGTTTGCCGGGCGTGGCCGATGCGCCGATGACCGCCACGCCGTCGGGGGCGAAGAATGGACGTAGGGAATCGATGGGGGGCATGGGATCATTCCTGATGAGAAGTGGGGAGGAGCATCAGCGCAGCCGAGGCAGCCCGCGAGCCATAATCCAATCGGACAGCCAGGGGAAAAGGCGGTCGATGAGCCAGACCAGCTTGCCGACGGGACTGAGAACGACGATGCGGGGACGGCGATGTGCGGCCTTGAGGATGGCGCGGGCCACCTGTTCGGTCGTCTGCGTGCCGGGCGCGCGACGCGGCTTTCGGGGCGTGCTGTGCAGACTCCCCTCCCGCAAAATGCCCTTTTCGGCCAGTTTGACGCCGCTGGTGAAATAAGGACACACGGTGACCACGCCCACGCCATAGGGGCGCAGCTCCACCCACAGCGCCCGGCTCCAGGCATTGAGCGCCGCTTTGGATGAGCTGTAAGCCGACGCGGTGGGCGTGCCGATGAGTCCGGCCACCGAGGAGATATTGAGAATAACCCCGCGGCTGGCCTTGAGATGGGGCAGCGCCGCCCGGGCGCAATGCACCGCTCCGAAGAAATTGACCGCATACTGTCGTTCCATGTCTTCCGGCTGCAAATGCTCGAACATGCCGGAGACGACCATCCCGGCGTTGTTGACCAGGATGTCGAGACCGCCGAAATGGGCCACGGTGCGGTCGATCAATCGCCCACACCGGACGGAATCGCTCACGTCGGTGGGGATGGCGATGGCGCGCTCGGGGCCGCCCAGTTCATCGGCCAGTTGATGCAGAGCATCGGCGGATCGGGCCGCCAGCGCCACCCGCGCGCCGGCCCTGGCAAAGGCGATGGCCGTGGCCCGGCCGATGCCGGTGGAGGCGCCGGTGATGATGACGATCTTGTCGGTGAAGTCAGTCATGGTGGTATCTAGTGCACCTGGGTGGGATCAAAACCCATGGGCGGGCGTTCGGGCAAACCTGTTCCGCGCATCTTGATCTCGCCAAAGTGTTTTTCATAATTTTGCAGGTTGTGAGTCAGGGCCTGCAACAGGAGTTTGGCGTGATAAGGGGTCATCACGATACGAGATTGCACCTGGGCGTTGGGCATGTTGGGCATGAGATGGGCAAAATCGATGACGATCTCATTATAGTTGTGGTGGATGACGGCGAAATTGCTGTAAGTCGGTTTCAGATCCTTGGCTGCTTCGATCTGAATCTGCCGGGGTTTCCTGGCGTCTGACATAATGTCTCCCGTAATGTCATAAAATAGAATGAGCGAAGCTCATGGCGGTTGCTTCGCTATCCATTGTGCCCGCATCTTGTACGGATGTCAAACGATTCCCCTGCGTTTCACATCCAATAAAAAGGAAACAGGCTTACGAACGTTGCCAACTCACTGCCTGTGTGCTAAGATTATTAACACAGCGGCGCCGCGCCTCTGATCCGAATTTATTCTTTTCATCTTTTCATCCACTTTTATTTTTATTCATTCTTCATTCCGGGCGCATTCCGACGATTGCGCTCATTGACAATCGAATAGGAGGTCTTATCATATGGTTATCGACCGCATTTTTCGTTTTCTAGGACTTATCATCTTTGCAATTATCGGCTGGGAAATCGGCATCCTGGTAACTGGCGTTTCCAATCCCGTTTTGGATCTGGAAGCCATGAAGTATGTGGGGCCATTGACCCTGGCGGGGGCGATCGTTGGCTGGATCGTCGCCCCCTGGCTGACGACGCGCCCGGCCAAGTTCGCCATTCGCGTCATTCGTCAGATCCCAATTGAAGAAGTGATTGCCGGTAGCATCGGTCTGGTGCTGGGGCTCATGGTCGCCGCTCTGGTGGCCATTCCCCTGGCGCAATTGCCTGCGCCTTTCGGTCCCATCCTTCCTTTTATCGCCAGCATCATTTTTGGTTATCTGGGGGCAATGATCCTGGTTTTGAGACAGGATGATCTGATTCGTTTGATCAAAAAGATGCGTCCCCAGCCCAAAAGCGAGGCGGTGGAAGAAGCGCCCGAGGCCGTCGGCCCCATCCCCAAGGGCCCGCACCCGCTGCTGCTGGACACCAGCGTCATCATCGACGGGCGCATTCTGGATGTGGCCAAGACCGGTTTTCTGCCCGGGCCATTGCTGGCTCCCCGCTTCATCCTGGCCGAGTTGCAATACATCGCGGATTCATCCGATGCGCTGCGGCGGGCGCGCGGGCGTCGCGGCCTGCAAGTCCTGGATGATCTCCAGCATCTCGATAGTCCTAAGCTTGAGATCATCGATCTGGATGCGCCCGATGTGCGCGAGGTGGATGAAAAGTTGATGGCGCTGGCCCGGGAATATGGCGTCGGCATCGTCACCAACGATTATAACCTCAACCGCGTGGCCGCGTTGCAGGGCGTCAATGTGTTGAATCTGAACGACCTGGCCAATGCCGTCAAGGCCATCTTCCTGCCGGGAGAACACCTGCGCCTGCGCATCATCCAGGAAGGCAAAGAGATGGATCAGGGCGTGGGTTATCTGGAAGACGGCACCATGGTGGTGGTGGAAAATGGCCGCGCCTACATCGGCAGGGAGATCGATCTGATCGTGACCAAGGTGCTGCAAACCAGCGCTGGCCGTATGATCTTCGCCACGCCGGAAGAAGCGTATCATAGCCAAACGCATTGAGCGGGTTCATTTTTGGAATCATCTGAGCAGCCTGAACCCCCGCCATTTTCACTGTTTTCTCCGCCGTTGTTGCCTATTTCGTTCTTTTTTCATAGCGCCGTTTTTATTCCCAATCGACAAAACCATGACCTTACGAGTTTACAACACACTGACCCGAAAAAAAGAAGTTTTCGAGACCCTGGAGCCCGGCGTCGTTCGCATGTACGTCTGCGGGCCCACGGTCTATTCCGATGCTC
>JALSPL010000484.1 GCA_026985975.1 Anaerolineae bacterium
AGCGATATTCTGTTTTTTCGCCTCATTGATGATAGCCTGGGCGATGGGGTGCTCGGAGCGTAGCTCCGCACTGGCCACCAGTCGCAACAAGTCATTTTCATTGACGCCATTCAGAGAAATGATGTCGGTGACCACAGGGCGGCCATAAGTGAGGGTGCCGGTTTTATCGAAAGCAATGGCATCCACCCGGGCCGCGTTTTCCAGATGCACGCCGCCCTTGAACAAGACGCCGTTGCGCGCCCCCGCGGCAATGCCCGAAAGCACCGAGGCGGGCGTGCTGATAACCAGGGCGCAGGGCGAGGCCACAACCAACAGGGTCATCGCCTTATAAAAGACATCATCGAACGCCATGTGGAAGCCAAAATAGCCGATTAACAACACCAGGCTTACGGCGATGATCACGCCCACGGCGTAGGGGTGAGCGAAGCGATCGATGAGGCGCTGGGTGGGGGCGCGCTCGCTCTGGGCCTCCGACACCATCTCGATGACCCGGGCCAGGGTGGTGTCTTTGGCCTCTTTGGTCACCCGTACATCGATGGCCCCATCCAGATTGATGGCGCCAGCGAACACCGCGTCGCCCGGCTGTTTGTGCACGGGGGCCGATTCGCCGGTGATGGAGGCCTGATCCACCGATGTCTCGCCGTGCAGCACCTTGCCATCCACCGGGATGTTTTCGCCCGGGCGCACCACCACGATTTCATCGATATGAACTTCTTCAACCGGAACAGCGACTTCTCTGCCCTCCCGACGCACGGTGGCCTCGTTGGGCCGCAGCTTGGTCAACGCCTCCACCGCACTGTGGGTGCGATCCATGGCGTAATCTTCCAGGGCTTCGGCCAGGGTGAAGAGGAACAACAGCATCGCCCCTTCGGCCCATTGCCCGATAAGCGCCGCGCCCGCCGCCGCCAGGATCATCAGAAAATCGACATTCAGACGCCCGTGGCGCAGATCGTGCAACGCCTCCATCAGCCCCTCATGACCGCCAGCAATGTACGCCGCCGCAAAGAAGAGGATGGGGAGCCAGGGGGCGGCGGGCGTGGGAATGAATTTTTCCAGAATGACGCCGCTAATCATGAACACAAAGGTCAATCCCGCCCAGATAAGCCCCTGGTTGCGCACCCAGAAAGGCGGCTTGCCCCCGGCTTCTTCCTGGATGACAGGGTATCCCAGCTCTTCCAATTGTTTTTCCACCTCGGCCAGGGCTTTCTTGCCTCGGTAGCGGATGCAAACCGTATGCGACACCGGGTTGATGGACACATGAAAAACATCGGGCACATCGCTGAGGCTCTGCACCAGAGAGCCGGAAATGTTGCGATAAAGGGAGCTGCTGATGGTGAGCACCCGACGCTGCACTAACTGATTCAGTTGTAGGCCCAGGTCCCGGGCGATGCCGTCCACCACCTCGGCTGAGATATGGTCAGGATCATAGCTGAGGGACAATTTACCCTCGGCCATGTCCAACTCCACGGCGATGATGCCGTCATGCTGCGCCAGAGTCTTGACCAGCAGATCGGCGCTCTCTCTGGCCGCCTGTGGGTCCTCGGGCAGAAAAATGTTGATCTGGAGTTGCTTCTCTCCCATGTTACTCGACTTCCTCCTGCTTGAGAGCTTTTTGACACTCGGGACAAACGCCATAACCTTCGATGTGGATGTTTTCCAGATAAAAATCAGTGCGGGCGTCGATCATTTCGAAGATATCGTCAATGTTTTCCAGCGGAATATCGAAAATGCGCCCGCAGCGGGTGCATGTGAGGTTGACATGGGGCGCCAGATCCGTCTCATACCGCACACTGTCCCCGGCAGCGCTGGGCAGCTCGATGATCTCGCCGAGCTCTTTCAGCACCGCCACAGTGTTGTAAACGGTGGCCCGACTGATGGTGGGGAACTGTTCATGAACCGCCTGATAGATGTCGCCCGGAGTGGGATGAACGCGCGTTTCGGAAAGATAGCGACAAATAGCCATGCGTTGCGGCGTCAGACGAAAACGCGCATCGCGCAACGCCTGCAACATGGACTCATACCGATCGTTTTTTGTGATTTCTGGTGAGTAAATTGTCATACAGCCTCTCTTTTTGGAATTACTCTTATTTTAGAATACTTCTAATTTTAGACCCATTCTCGACTTTTGTCAAATTCTGGACGCTGCGTTTTTTGCTTTGAACTCAGTTTCACCCGGATTGTTACTGATAATCTCTTCCCGGAAGACGAAAATGGACGAATGTAGACGAAAAGTGACGATTCTTTTTCGTCAATCTTCGTCCTTTGGTCTATTTTCGTCAGAACATTGGCTATGATGCGTGCGAATCCAGGCGCAATTTCATTTGGGTGCGTCCTAAACGAGTTGGAAGCGTTCATGCGCCTGCGCCTGGTATCACGGGTGCAGTAATCAGTATTCAGTAATCAGTTTACAGTGTTCTGTAGCGGCGGCCCGTCGCATTTGCCCAAGGCGCTTTAGCGTCTTTCAGCTATGAGCCTGGGCCTATCAGCCCCAGGCGGTGGCGGCAGACGTTAACCTCCAACTGAAATAGGACGCACCCATTTCATTTTCGCCAGACTCCAGTCAAATTTTACTGCATACAAAAACCCCGGCAGCAAGCTGTCAGGGTTTTGTGGGTGACAAGCGGGGAAAGCAAGGCAGACGCAACAGCCGCCCTTCAATCTTTAATCCTCAATCCTGAACCTACTCCTCATCAACAAGCGCCCGTTTCAGAATCTTGCCGGTGGCGGTCATGGGCAGTTCGGAGCGGAATTCCACCAGGCGCGGGTACTTGTACGCAGCCACGCCTTCCTTGGCAAAGGCGATAATCTCCTCAGCCGTGGCGGTTGCGCCCGGCTTGAGCACAATATAAGCTTTCACTTCCTCGCCCAGGGTGGGATGGGGCACGCCTTTCACAGCCACCAATGACACCTTGGGGTGAGTCATCAGATATTCCTCGATCTCCCGCGGATAGACGTTGTAGCCGCCCCGCAAAATCATCTCCTTCTTGCGATCCACAATGTAGAAATAGCCTTCATGATCCATACGGCCCAGGTCGCCCGAATGGAACCAATCGCCTTTCATCACATCTGCGGTGGCGTCCGGGCGTTTGTAGTAGCCCTTCATCACATTATGCCCGCGGATGACAATCTCGCCCACTTCGCTGAACTCGCCCGCAGTGGTGGGCCTGGGGATGTGGTTATCGTCATCATCCACCAGACTCATCTGCACGCCCCAGATGGGGGTGCCGATGGAGCCGGGCTTGCGCTCCTTCCAGCGCACGTTGAAGCTGGCCACGGGTGAGGTTTCGCTGAGGCCATAACCTTCCAGGATGGGCACATTGAAGCGGGCCTCGAAATTGCGTAGCAATTCCACCGGCAGGGCCGCTCCGCCCGAAACCGCAGTGTGGAGATTCTTCACGATCTTCTCCATATCGAATTCTTCCTCGGCGTGGGGGTAGCTGAAAAGCGCCCAATACATGGTGGGCACGCCCGCAAAGATGCTCACATTGTCCCGCTCCATGATGCGGAAGGCGTCATCAGGCTTGAAGCGAGCCAGCAGAGTAATGGCTGCGCCAGAGTAGAAAGCCATGTTCATGATCACCGTCTGGCCGAAGGAGTGGAACAGAGGCAGGGTGGCCAGGGCCACATCGCCCGGCTTGCCATCCACCAGCTTCTGGCTGCCGATGGCGTTCATCACCATGTTGCTGTGGGTGAGCTGAGCGCCCTTGGGCGTGCCCGTGGTGCCCGAGGTGTAGAGGATGACTGCGACGTCATCGGGCATGGTCTGTACGGTGTCGAACACGGGGGAGCCGCCCATGCCCAAAAACTGATTGAAGTCGAAGATGGTCTCGCCATTGCCCGAAAAGGGCTTGCCGGGATCGGCGCTGGCCATGATCAGATGCTTGCAGGCGTCCACCTGTTCGAATCCGCCCATGGCCGCCTCGCCGAACATGGAGAAGCTCACCAGCGCCACGGCGTCGCTGTCTTTGATGTGATAAGCGACTTCGCGGGCGGTGAACAAAACATTGAAGGGCACCACTGTGGCGCCGGTTTTCAGAATCCCATAGTAGGCGATGGGGAAATAGGGGATATTAGGCATCATCAGCGCCACTTTGTCCCCTTTTTGCACCCCCAATTTTTTGAGTCCATTAGCGAACATGTTGGCCGCCGCATTCAGCTCTGCATACGTCATCTTCTTGTCGTTGAAGATCACCGCCACATGCCCCGGATAATCCTGAGCGCTGGATTCCAGCAAAATCGACAGGTTCAGCATAATATCGCTCCTCCTTGAGCAAAAGGGTTGGGTTGGATGATGTCATCTGCACAAAAAACGGGTTGCCGTAGCAACCCTTACAGTATAGTCCCCCCTGTCGATTTTTCAAAACGCCCCGGCAGCGGCGCTTCAAGCAATCATTGCCGGGGGGAAACCCGACTCGCGCACAACCCATTCCATCTGCCCGCGGAACTCATGCAGCATCCGTTCGAAATGCTGCCTGGAAACGCCGAGGAGCATTTTACGGGTGATGGCCTCGCCCACTTCGCCGCCCACGACCTGGGCCTCAAAATGAAGCCGGACTCTCACGCCCTCATCCACGGGATCGAGTTCCCATTGCACCTTGCGGTCGATGAAGCGCTTATGGTCGCTCTGCGTCCAGATCACCTGTGTGGGCGCGACGCTTTCACTGCGCATATGATAGCCCAATTCATAAATATGGATGCGCTCATTGATGAAAAGAAGAAATGTCGTTTCATTGCTGCGCTCAACCATATTGATGTAAAAATCGTTGTGGCCAGGCAGGGACTGCCCTCGCCAGATGCGTTCCCGCACTTCTTCCAAATCGCCGGGAATGATGATTTCCTTTTCGAAACTAATCATGATGTCCTCCAAGAATCCGGCGTAGTAAGGCCGGGGTTGATTGATTATCGTTGATGGATAGGCGCCGGTTGCGTAAAGCTATGCACCTGGAAGACGTACACCTTCGTCCTGGGATCCAGGTAGATGTCGGCGCTGGCGCCGGCCTTCAGCGCCACATGTCCCAGGAATTCCCGCGGGTCGGATATCTGCTCCCACACCTGGGGTAACAATAGGCCCCGCTGCCAGCCCCGTTCGACCATGACGCCATCCACGCCCGGACGGATCTTGCCCAACAGGTCGCCCAAAGACGTATAGGGAACCTCCTGCAGGGGCGAGAGGATGGAAACCTCCACCTCGGTGCGATCCAGCTCTTCTGGACGCAGCGCCGGGAAGCGGGGGTCGTGACGGGCGGCGGCGATGGCGTTTTTGGCCACATCCCAGGCCATTGGCAGCCGGGGCTCCACCGAGCCAATGCAGCCATGCAACTTGCCATCGGTGTGCAGGGTGACAAAGGTGGCCGCAGGCTGACGTAGAGGCTCAGGCAGAGGATCCAGATCGGGCTGCCAGTGATGATCGCCCTCGATGGTCGTCTTGTGTAGCGCAGTGCGGGCGATGTCGAGCAGCAAATCGACATCCTTTTCGGTTAGACCATAAGGCAGGGAAGAAACGCTGACAGTCTTCATGGCTTACTCCTCCGTAAAGGCGATGGCCGCGTAGCCGACGACCTGTCGTTTGTCGCCCGCGGTGTCGCCCGAGTTGCGATAATCCAGCAAATGAGGCGTCCATCCCAACGCCTCAGCGATGAGCATCAGAATGGCCACAGGATAGCGGCCACAAGCCTCGCCGCGCAGGGCCGCCACGACATCGCCATGCAGAACGGACTCGATAAAGGACGCGTCCAACTGACGAGCTGTGGCATAGGGATGGTAATGACTCAGGTCAGAACTGACCACAATGCGAGCCTTGGGGTCGGAGGTGATAACGGGCAACATGGCGCGGGCCACGCATTCCACATCGGGCTGGCCCATCAACATGGGAACCACAGAAAAATCTTGAGAAGCAATCATCTGCAAAAAGGGCAACTCGACTTCCAGGCTATGTTCAGGCAAATGGGCGTCGTTTTGGATCGCGATACAAGAACTGGACCTGGCCAATTCCTCCACAGTTGCTTCGTTAACGCTTATGCGCCCCAAAGGCGTTTCCATTGCCCGAAAATCGGCCAACGCCACCTCCGGCACCGGGACATAATGCGCGGGCCCCATGAGAAAAACGGTTGCATTCTCAGGCAATGGCGCAAGGGCGCTGAAGCTGTAACCGGCAATTGGCCCGGAATAAATGTATCCGGCATGGGGCGCAATAACGGCTCGCACCGCGCCCTGCAAACGCGGCAATCGAGCCGCCTGCAGATAAGACGCAACTGCGGTTTCCAATCGGGCGGCGTCAGCAGGGTAGAACGCACCCGCCACAGCGGGGGGACGAACGCCGCCCACAGAAGCGGATGAAACGCGATAAGGATCGAACCACGTCATGACGACCTCCTTGCGGACAAATTTGTTTTCCGTTTACGACAACCTGGCAGGCGACATTCCGGAATTGGAGCGCCTGCATCAAGCGCTATGACGCTCGCAGGGTGCGAGAAGACGATTGAGTCAGCGCCAAGACGCCCTATGGAATGACCAGAACGGGGATGCGCGTCTGGTTGAGAATCTGCTGGCTGACGCTGCCCAGGAACATCTCGGAAACATCCTTGGGGTTGCGGTGGCCCACCAGAATCAGATCGGCGCCGATCCGGTCGGCTTCTTCCAACACGACCTCGGCGGCAGGCCCAATGATGGCCTCGCCCGTCACCTGCAAGCCCACATCTTCCAGAAACTCGCGGGCGTCTTGCACGACCTGCTGGGCCACCTGACGATAAGCGTTCGCCAGCTCCTCATAGCCATCCTGAGTAACATACTGCTCGGGAAGATTGTAAGCATGTACGATATGAATGACGACGCCTTCCTTCTTGCCGAAGTGCATGGCGTAAAGCAAAATGCGATCAGTTGTCGCGGCGCCGTCGATGGCGCATAATATCTTATTGAACATGGGACGCCTCCTATTGGCGGGTCTCACGAAGCAGATGCCATGAGCGATTGCTCGCCAATAAGAATGAAAATCTGGAACGCAGATACCGCTGATACTCGCAGATTAGCGCAGATTAGCGCAGATTAGCGCAGATTAGCGCAGATTATTCTGATTTTATCTTTTTGATCTGCGCAGATCAGACTTTTCTGCGTCATCTGCGTTCTATTTACGAACAGATGCCATGAGCGATTGCTCGTCGATAAAAATAAAACCTGAACGCAGAGACTTCTGATGCCGCAGATTTTCCTGATTTCATCGTTTTAATCTGCGTCGTTCGGACCTTTCAGCGTCATCTGCATTCTATTTACGAAGCGGCATCTTGCCGGAAGGGGATTCTGTGTTCAGTATAACGACGAAGCATTAGATTTACATCATAATTTTCATAAAAACCCGCCGCGTCCGCTTTGGAGATTTGCCTCCAAATTGAAACGCATCCCCGCCGAACGAACAAATTGTCATTATGGCGACCCTGTTGTATACTGACCCCAGTCATTTTACTCGAACCCTAACCTGGCCGAGCCAG
>JALSPL010000485.1 GCA_026985975.1 Anaerolineae bacterium
TAATCGGCCTGCACACTGGCGTCGGTGAAAAGCGCCGTGAAATTCTGCAGGCCAACGAAATGGATCTGAGGATCATTGTATTGCGACATATCCGTAAACAGGATGGGAATGGCCACAAAAAAGGGGACAATAGTCAGCAGAACAAAGATGATAAGCTGGGGAGAGATGAACATCCAGTCTCGCATGATCTCCCGTCGCTGACGCTTGCTGATCCTTGGCTTTTTTTTCTTGGGTGCGCCAGGCGCGGCGCTTTGCTGCGTGGTGACCGTCATAAGTCAGCCTCGTGTTGGGAGAGGAGGACGCCCTCGGGAAGAAGGCGTCCTCCCGTGGAGATGTCGTCAGCCGTTCTTGACGTTGTCCGGAATGTCGTAGCTTTCTTCCCAGTTCTTTTGGGCGATGTCCAGGGCGTCCTGGACCGTAATCTTGCCCTGGAGTAGATTGGCGAAGACTTCGTTGTTGCCATTGGATTCCCAGTCCCAGACGCCTTTGGAACCCTTTTTGCGGTAGGGGCCCGCCAGCACCTGGCCAGTCTGAGCCTGCTCCCATTTGATGTCGGGCCATATGCCGTCGGGCGTGCCGATCTCTTTCAGCACTTCCTGATATTGCGGTCCCTGGATGTCCAACTCGCCCTCCACCTTGTATAACGGGAAGCGGCCTTCGGCCTGGGCGCGCATGGGGATGGCTTTAGGACTGTGCAGCCAGTTCCAGGCCGTCTTGGTAGCCTCCCAGGTGTCCAGCTTGTCGTTACCGGCGCGGATGAAGAAGCCGGAGTCGATTGCTGGGGGCAGTGCGCCCTGAATCCAGGGGGACTGACCTTCGGCGGGCGGGGTGTTGGGCATGCCCTTCTGATGGCCGTTCACTGCGAAGTCGGAACCAGCAGCCAGCGCCTTATCCCAAACCCAGGGGCCGTGCAGCATCATCACCGACTTGCCAGCGATGTAAGAGGCTTCCATGTCACCTTCCCACTGTCTGGTCCACAGGTTGGGCGGAATCCAGCCCTTCTCGTTGGCTTCCATGAAGAATTCATAGAAGTGACGATAAGGGGAGTCGGCGTCATTGAACTTGGCGCGGCCCAGCCAACAATCCACCTGCCGATCCCGTTGGCCATCGGGGAAGGCCAGAGGGATCATGTCGGCATAGTTGACGCCAAAGACCCAGTTGTGCCAGGCCTGATTCCAGAACCATTCCACGCCATCGGTCTTGGCTGCCCACTCAGCGCCCTCGGCCAGCCATTTCGTCATGTCATCCCAAGTCTTGACATCTTTGATGGGATCCAGGCCCGATTTCTGCATGAGCTCATCGTTCCACTGCCAGGTGAACACGAAGCCCTGGTAGATATCCAGGGTGCGAGGGCCGGGGAGACCATAGAGATCCGCCCATGCCGTCTTGGCTGGAAAAGTGAAATTGTCCCACCAGGGGAAATCAAAGGATGAGAGATCGGTAAACAACTGATAGTTGTCATTACCAGCGTGAATTTGCAGCTCCTGCGTGTGTTCGATGGCGGGGAGCCAACCGCCCGCCACCTTGGCCTCATGCGCGGCAGCGGTGTCCTCATTGACGGAGAAGAGATTGATCTTGATGCCGGGGTTTTCGGCCTCGAAGACGTTCCAAATCTCACGATAGGGCGCTTCGTATTCCGACACAGGAGCCATGACATCCAGGGTGACGACGGCCGCGGCGGGCGCCTTGGTGGCTGCGGGCGCCGGCGTGGCTGCGGGCGCAGCGGTAGCCGCGGCTTGCTCCTCTCCGCCGCCAGTCTTGGCCCCGCAAGCCGCCAGGGTGGCCCCGGCCGCCGTAATGGCGCTCAAGCGCAGGAATTCGCGCCGGCTTATTCCTTTTTTCTTCATGGGTTACCTTCCTCGTAAAAAACGGAAAATCATGGGTGAGATAGATGTGCATGATGATTTTGTTTTTTCCTGGCGCCTCCTTATAATCAAAGTGGCCATGTTACGGTGCGCCGATCAGGTTCTGGAAGCATTTGTTGGGAGTCATCTGTGCGGGTGCTCTCTGCAATTCCAACGAACTCATATCGTTCGCAAAAGGATGCTTCTGCGGCCTGGGCGCACCGTAACATGCTGGCGGAAAGTATGAAGGATCGGGAAATGGGATTTATGAGTGATGGAAGATCTCCCACCCGAGATAGGTGGAGATGGCTTCTTCCAACACATCAGCGTAGTGACCGCGGGTCATGGCGATGTGATGCTCGTAGCCATTCTTGGTCAGATGTTTCATCAGGTTTTGCAGGTTGTTGATGTGGCAAACCGCGGAGCCGCCCTGGATGTTGACCGGATCATCCGTGAATTCGCCCTCGCCCACATAGGATTTGATCACCCCGCGGCGGTCGTCGGTGGACATGCGGAAGAAGGTCATGGGCCCGGGCGCGACCTCGGCCTTGATGGCCCCAAACGCATTCTCCGGCCCCACCGATGCGCCGATGACATCCAGATTGGAGATCTCGATGTCGCCGTTGACGAAGCTCTTGGGGAAGTTGCTGCAATGGGTGTTGATGACTTTGTCTCGATCCCCCGCGTAGTTGTTGTTCCAGTCCAGGAATCCGGGGGGATTGCCCGAGGCCAGCAGCAGCGCATACATGGAAACCGCGCCCGCCACATCCACCTCGCAGGCGCTGGGCCGGAACTCCTCGCCCATCATGCTCATGGACAGGCAGGTGGCGCAGCCGAAGTTGAGCTGCAAGGAGGTCCAGCACTGGATGGCGGTGGCCTGCACGTCGTTCTCCTCCACCCACTGGTCGATGGCCACCGACCAGGCCGCCTGCTTGACGATGTTCTCTTCGGGGATGTAGCTGGGGATGGAGCCATAGGCCTTGATGGCTTCCACCTTGGCGTCAACCTCTGGCGGCCGGGTGGCCAGCAGCTTCTTGGCCCGGGCGATCATGTCGGAAAGATCGACGGTGACCGTGGTGATGCCGGTGGCCTGCAACAGCTTCTCGCTGTAACGCACCGTGTGGAAGGGCGCAGGTCGGGCGCCGATGGCCCCCACCCGCAGATTGCGCAGCCCCTTGACCACCCGGCACACCCGGGCGAAGAAGTCCAGATCCTTGACAAAGACTTCATCATCCAGCGAATAGGAATGATAGGTGGTGTTGGTGAAGGGGATGCCGTACTGGTAAAGATTGTTGGTCACCGAAAGTTTGCCGCAATAGGCGTCGCGGCGTTCTTTCAGGCCCAACTTCATGGGATCGTCATCATCCAGCGCCACCACCATCACCGGAACATTGAGCCTGGCCATGTCGATGGTCTGCACCACGCCCTGCTCGTCGCCGAAGTTGGGCAGCACCACCAGGATGCCATCGATTTCATCCTGATGCTGTTTGAACAGGTCTGCACACAACTTTGCATCCTGATAGGTTTCGATCGCGCCGTTGGGCGTAGCGTTCTCGGCCGGGATGACATACTTGTAGCCCAGCTCGTCCAGTTTGGCCAGCAGCTTTTTGCGGGCCTCGGCAGCCAGCAACGGATTGAAAAATCCCCGGGTGCTGACGATGAGGCCGAAGGTGGGTGTTTTTTCCAGTAAATTCATGCTGAACTCTCCTTGTTAGAATGAGACGCCAAGTAAGAATGAAGCAATTTGTCGGATTGATTCGGGAGCGCCGAGATAAAACCACAGGACGAACGGATCGAGGCTGGCCGAGCGCCCGCTGCGGCCGCCGATGGTCTGGCCGTTGACTTCCAGCTCGCCGAAGCCGCCCAGGCCGCCGTCGTCGTTGTAGATGTGGACGGAGAAGCCGTTACGCCCGGTCTGAGCGGGCGGTTCCTCTGCATAGTGGGCGGAGGGGTTGTTGAAAGTGTTGCGGACGATGAGATACGCTCGTCCGTCATCCAGATGATTGAAATAGCCCAACCGCCCCAGGGTCTGGGCCGATTGCACGCCGATTTTGTATTGCTTGCGGCCCGAAATGCGCAGGCGCATGCCCCACGGCTCGATGCTGAGATGCTCGTCGTCGATGGGCGCGAAATAGTCGGCGTACTCGGGCTGCGGGGTGGTGGGGATGAGAAGCTGCCCGCCCGGGCGCAGTTGCACCAGATCCCAGGCCTCGCTGACGATGGCGTCCGCCCGGGTTTCCTCGATCCGCACAATCTGCTGATACCCGGCAAAGCGCACATCTCCGCGCAGGGCGTCGTAGGCCCGCAGATTGCGCAGCGGGTCCTCGACCGGCTCGATCCACTTGTCGAGGCGCAGTTGCTTGAAGCCCGAAGCCAGGTTGTGAGCTTCCAGCAGCAGATTTTGGGAGAGCTTCCAGCGATTTTCGCCCGCGGGGCTCAAGAACTGCTCGCCCGGATCCATCTGCTGCGGAGTCTGAATTGTGCCGAAGAAGTCGGCGCGGTCCGCCACCGAATACTGGATTTCGGGCGCCACCCAGATGCGCTCGCCGCCCTGATTCCAATCGCCCGAAGCCAGAAACGCGCGGAACGCGTCCGCATCGGCAAAGGCGTCGTTCATCCAGAAGATGCTCTCGCTCTCGGGCGAGAGGAAGGGCCCGAAGACGCGGCCGCCATACTCCGAGATGATGAGGAAGACATCATTTTGCAGCGGCATTCGGGCGAAATTCAGGCGATTTTCCTCCAGTCGCCGGGTGATTTGAGAAGCTGTGACGGGTTGCATAAGGTTCTCTCAGATCCTCCTAAGCCAGCATCGCGTCCTGCAACTGGCGGAGCTTGTAGGCGAAGCGGGTGGGATCGGGCGCAAAGTTGTCGAAGGTGATCATCTCATCCTGTTTGATGGGCTTGAGCACTGTGCCGCCGGGCGTCAGGCCCATGGGCACGCCTTTGGCGGCTTTGGCCTCCTCGTATTTGTAGATGCGATTGTAGAAATCAAAACCGCCGATGGTGTCCACCACCCGCCCCGGCTCCAGATCCCGTTTGGCGATGGCCACCACCTCCGAGACCATGCGCTCGGAAACCAGGGTGGGTTCGCCATAGATGACCGCTTCGGCCACCGAGATGGGCGTTTCGATGCTGGTCAGGTGATAGGGACGATAGAGCATGTAGTACGGCCCTTCGCCCATAGACACGAACTTCATCTCGGCATGAATGACCGGATCATCGGTGGTGATGATGACGAAGACGCCCGGGGCGACGTTGCCGGTGGTGTACTCCACACATCCCCGCTGGCTGAGGATGCCGCCATCCGCTTCGGGGATCATCACGCTGGCGAGTTCGTGCAAATCGGCCTTGGGACCATGGGTTCCGGGCACGTCGGGAACCAGGCCCGTGGCGTTGGACATGGCCGCCAGCTCCACCATGGTCTTGCTGCCATCCTTGAACGCGGCCAGCATCTTGGGATTCATGCCCTTGCTCAAAGCCTCCTCCCGGCAGGAATCGGGCGTGGCGTGATAATCAATGGGATTATTCTTGCCCTTGCCCAGACAGACCACCTCGAAGCCCAGGCTGGCGGAAAAATCATAGAGTTTTTTGCACTCCCCCGGCTCATCGCCACTGGCGACCGTGTAAACCACGCCCACCTGTTTGGCCAGTCGATTGAGATGAACGCCAACGGTCACATCGGTCTCCACATTCAGCATCACCACGTGCTTCTTGTGCATGATGCTGTTCCAGGCGACCTTGGCGCCGACCTCGGTGGACCCGGTCGCCTCCACCAGGATATCGATGCCGGGCGTGCGGGTGAGAAGCAACGCGTCCTGAGTGACAAGCACTTTGCCCCGGGCCAGGGCCTCTGCAGCTTTCGCTTCGTCATTGGTAACGCAAACATCATCACCGCTCAGCCCGATGGCTTCGTAGGTTTTCAGGGGGCGATTGACGTCGATGTCGGCGATGGCGACGGTTTTCATGCCGGGCATCTGCCGGGTCATGTGCACAAAACCGGATCCCATCTGGCCACAGCCCACCAAACCGACGGCGATAGGCGTTCCGGCTGCTTCCAATTTTTTGAGATGATTGTAGAGCTCCATTGTCAAAATTCCTTTTTTGGGGGAAGCCGGATCAGGTCATAATTCGCTTCCAATCAGGGATATTGAGAACGTCCAGGCCGAGGCAGGGCATCTTGACGCCATTGCCCTGCACAGCGACATCGGCTGGGCTTCGGATCACAGTTGTCCTCGCAATCGGGCCAGGGTCTGAAAATCGGATTTCACATGGTCATAAATGCTCTTGTAGAGCGCAAAGTATTCCATGTAGCGTTCATGGTTCCCCGGGATGGGCTCCATGCGGTCCACATATTCCGCCCATTCCTTGGCGACGCTGTAATCCTCGAACACGCCGGTGGCCACGCCCGCCAGGATGGCGTCGCCAAAGGGCGCTCCGGTGCGGCGCTTGAGCAGCACGGTGGGGACATTGAAGACATCGGTGATGATCTGCCGCCACAGCGTGCTGACAGCCCCGCCCTCGTTGAGAACGATGGGCGTGTTCAGTTTCAGGCCCGATTTCTGGATGAGCTGGTAGGAATCGTAGAGGGCGTAAGCCACCCCCTCCATCATAGCCCGCACCACATGCCCCTTGCCATGATTAAGCGACAGGCCGAAGATGACGCCGCGTGCGGTCGTGTCCCAGATGGGGGTGCGTTCGCCCATGAGATAGGGCAAGATCACCAGGCCGTCGCTGCCCACAGGCGCCTTCGCCGCTTCGATATTCAAGAGATCATAGGCGCTGACGCCCAGCACCTTCTCCACTTCCATTTCATACTGCGAGAATTGATCCCGCAGATAGCGCAGCGATTGGCCCCCGGTCAGGGTGGAGGGGATGGTCATGTAGTTGTGTGGGGAGCCGATGGTGAAATTCAGGTTGATCATGGAAAGCCCCACGTCGGAGTAGGCGAAGCCTACATCTTTGAAAATGACGCCGAAATTGCCCACCGTGCCCAGATTGCTCATGATGTCGCCTTCTTCGATGACGCCGGCGGCGATGCAACTGGCGTTGAAATCCACCTGGCCCGCGACCACGGGCGTGCCCGCGGCCAGCCCGGTCGCGGCCGCAGCCTCGGGCGTCACCGCGCCGATGATGTCCTCACAGCGATGAAGTGGGGGAATGAGGTCAGGGCTGATGCCGATCTCATCCAGCAGCGCCTCATCAAAACGGGACCCGGCCAGGTTGTAGGCCACGCCATAGAAGGGCGCAGCGCTGTAGGTGGCGATGCGCTGGCCCGTCAGGCGCATGGTGACAAAGGCGTCGATGGTCAGGGCTTTGTCGATGCGGGCGAAGTCATCGGGGCGGTTGTTCTTCTCCCACAGCAGGTTCACGATGGCGGGATGATCTTCGATGCGATTGGCTGTGAGCCGCTGGATGCGCGCCTCCCCGATGTGCTCCTTGAGCCATGCCACCTCATGCACCGCCCGTCGATCCATCAGATTGTAGGCCCGATTGATGGGCTTGCCCTGCTTGTCCACCATCACCATGGAGGGCAAGGCTGAAGACACCGCGATGCCACGGATGTCCTTGGGGGCGATCTGCGCCTGGGCCAAACAGGCTTGGGTCAGCTCACAGCAAACCGTCCA
>JALSPL010000486.1 GCA_026985975.1 Anaerolineae bacterium
CAGAGCCAGCGTCAAAAGCGTGGCTATCTGCGGCCAGCGCTGAAAACGATTCATGGACTATTTCCGGTCCTTCCCCTTCAGCTTCAGGCGGATGGGCGTGCCTTCATAGGGGTAGCGCTCCCGGATTTTGTTTTCGAGATAGCGCAGATAGGTGAAATGCACAGCCCGGGGATCATTGACAAAGAAAACAAAGGTGGGCGGATCCACCGCGGCCTGGGTGACATAGTAAAAGCGGGAGCGACGGCCCTTGAAGGTCTTGGGCGGCGACGCGGCGATGGCGTCCTGCAACAGGCGATTGAGCTCGCCCGTGGGCAGCCGCTTCTCCCGCTCCTCTTTCACCCGCAGCGCAGTGGGCAGCACCTGGTTGACGCGTTGCCGGGTCAGGGCCGAGAGATAGAGCACCGGCACGTAATCGAGGAATTTCAGCTCCTGTCGCAGCGCCTTGTTGTACTCGGCCATGGTGTGCGTGTCCTTTTCCAGCGCGTCCCATTTGTTGACGACGATGATAAGGCTGCGGCCTTCTTCCAGGATATAGCCGCCGATGTGCGCGTCTTGCGCGGTGACGCCTTCGGTGGCGTCCAGCACCAGCAGCGCCACATCGGCGCGGCCAATGGCCCGCAGCGCCCGCATGACGCTGTATTTCTCGATGCCGCGCTCGATGCGCCCGCGGCGGCGGATGCCCGCGGAATCGACAAGGATGACCTTCTTGCCCTCCCAGGTGAGCTCGGTATCCACTGCATCGCGGGTGGTGCCGGCGATAGCGCTAACGATGGCCCGCTCCTGGCCCAACAGCGCGTTGAGCAGGGAGGATTTGCCCACATTGGGACGTCCCACGATGGCGATGTGCAGCGCATCCGTCTCATCCTCTTCTTCCACTGTTGTTTTGGGCAGATGCTGGACGACGACATCCAGTAGATCGCCGGTGCCTGTGCCGTGATAGGCGGAGATGGGATAAGGCTCGCCCAGGCCCAGGGCGTAGAATTCCAGGGCGTCCAGGCGGCGCTGGGCGTTGTCGGCCTTGTTGGCTACCAGGATTACGGGCTTGTCGGCCGCGCGCAGCAGCGTCGCCACCTCCTCATCGGCCGCGGTCAATCCCTCTTTTGCGTCCACCAGAAAGAGAATGACGTCGGCCTCGTCGATGGCGAGCTCGGCCTGGCTGCGGATTTCGGTGACAAAGCCTTTGGATGCCGACGCCAGGGGATCGATCAGCGATTGGGAGCGGCCGCTGCGTTCCCGCATAGGTTCGATGCCGCCGGTGTCGACGATGACGAAGGACGCGCCTGTCCATTCGGCATCGCCGTAAAGACGATCGCGGGTGGTGCCTGGCAGATCCTCGACAATGGCCTGTCTTTCACCGACAAGACGATTGAAAAGGGTGGATTTGCCCACGTTGGGGCGGCCCACCAGGGCGACGATGGGCTTGGGTTGATGTTTGGTCATGGGGGGGGAATGGGGAAACCAGGAATGGGGAAACTAGGAAATGAGGAATGGGGAAACTAGGAATGAGGAAATGAGGAAAATCTGTTACGTTTCCAATGGCGGTTTCCAAGAAGTCCTCCCCCCGCTTGCGGGGGGATTGAGGGGGGCCATCCTGCGGCAAGAAAGGGAAGTAGTTTGTAGACATCTACTAAACGCTGTCTACTACTTACTGCCCGCGGTGGGCGTGGAGGTGGGAGCCGGGGTGGCGGTGGGGACGGGTGAGGCGGATTTCAATACCGGCTCGGTGGGGGTGGCGGTGGGCGTGGGCTTGATGATGATGGTGACTTGCACGGCCTCGGGCAGGACGGTTTGCACGGTGATGCCCTCGGGCAGCACCAAAATGGGGATGGCGTTGTGCGCGCCCACATCCAGGCCCGAAAGGTTGAGCACTGCCCGTACGTTGACGTCGGCGGTCAGAGATTGCAACTTGGGCAGCGGCCCCTGCAGGATGACGTCGATGGTCTCGGGCGAGACGCTCTCCACCGCCAATGTGGGATCCAGGCCCTGAATGACCGGGCGTAGGGTCATGGTGAGGCTGCCCTCGATGGGCTCGATGCGCACATGAACGACCACGGCTTGTGCGCCCACTGCGGCCACCGACTCGGGCAATACGATGGGGACGCGTTCTTCGATATCCTCTGTGGCGCCGCTGATGTCCACGGGCACCGTCTCGACAAAGGGCGGCATGCCGTTGAGGGTGCCGGGGTCGCCAAAAAGAGTGACGGTGGTGGGCTCGACGGTGATGCCGGTGATGCGATAATTGATAGCTGGCTGCCCCTGGATTTTGGGCAGCACCGTTTTTTCGGCGAAACCCTGGCGCTGTTCGATGGGCACTTGCACCGAAACGGTGGGCGGGTCCACCTCCAGGCCCGAGACCAACAGGCCATAAGCATTGCGCAGGGTGACGAAATCGGTGATCTTGACGTCCTTGCGCGCATCTGTCAGACGCACAGCGATCTCGGCCCGCACGACCTCTTCCACCTTGGGCTCCGGGCCACGAATCAGCACCGTCGTGGGCGTGATGATGGGGGTGGCGGCGATGAAGCCGAAAGGCGGGTTGCCGATGAGGTTGGCGGTGACCGGCACTTCTTTTTCCACCTTGCGCACGAGCTGCACCACCACCGCCTCGGGGTAGACGTTCAGCACCTTGACGCTGGCGACATTGGATTGCACAACGATGGGCGTCTCCTGCGAACCGGCTTTGGCCCCGGATAGATCGATGGTGGCGGTGAAATCGGAGGGGGAGAGGGTGTTGAGAATGCCCTGGGGGCCGCGTACGCGGATATCCACCGAGGTGGGCAGGTTGGGCTGCTGTTCGGCGTACACCAGATCCGGCGGCAGGTTTTGCACGGTGACGGGCACGCCGGAGATGAGCAGGGTGACGATGGGGTTCTGCTGCTGCATGGCCACCACCCAGACGATGACGGCCAGGATGAAGGCCAGAGCCAGGGTGCCCAGACGGCCCAGCCACAGGGAGGAGCGGGAGGCGGCGGCGCGACCATTGTTCATATGGTCTCCTCCGTCTCGAAGAGGTCGCGGCGGGCTTCGTAGAAGCGCTCCAGGATGCGGCGCAGACGTTTTTCATCCAGCCGCCGGGCCATGCGCCCGTTACGGGAGGCGGAGATGCCGCCGGTTTCTTCGCTGACAACAAGCGAGAGGGCGTCGGTGTCTTCGGTGACGCCGATGGCGGCGCGATGACGAGTGCCCAGCGAGGTGTCGGGCAGCGGGCGTTGGGTCAGCGGCAGCACGCAGGCCGCGGCGATGATGCGATCGCCGCGAATGATGATGGCGCCGTCATGCAGAGGCGTGCCGGGATAAAAGATGGTGATGATGAGTTCGCGGTTGATGGCGGCGTCGATGGGCACGCCGGTTTCGATGTACTGGTCCAGCACGACTCGGTCTTCGAGGACGATGATGGCGCCGTAGCGCAGTTTGGACATGCGCACGCAGGCGGAGATGAGTTCGCTGATGATACGCGAGTAGCCGGCGTCGCGGCGCTGCCGCCCGAAGAACATGTCGGTTCGGCCCACCCGCTCCAGCACCCGCCGCAATTCGGGCTGAAAGATGACGGGCAGGGCGATGAGGATGGCGATGGAGGAGGTGCGGATGAGCCAACTGAAGGCGGTGAGGCTGGTGAAGCTGCCCAGCAGGGCGATGATGAGGAAGATGATCAGCAGGCCGCGCAAAAGCTGCACTGCCTGCGTGCCCGAAAACAGACGCAGCAGCGCATAAAAGACCAGCGTTACCAGACTGATATCGATAACGCTTTGCCATGTGAAGAATTGGCTGAAGATGGCAAGCAGGTTATCCATCAATCATTATTGTACCCTTGTTTGTCCAGAGGTGGAAAGCTGGGCGTCGAGAAGAAGTGCGGCGGCCCGTGGATCATCAGCGCTGCCGGGCGCATGAAAACTCCCTTTTTTGATGGCGGTGACCCACTCATAATCCACCAGGAAGGGGCGGATGCTGATGCCGCGCAGGCCGTTGGCTTTCAGATATTGAAACGCCTGGGCGTGGGTCCAGACGCGCCCGGGCATGAATCGCGCCTGGAGGCCAATGCGGTTGGTAATGAAGAGCAGGCCGCCGGGCCGCAGCACGCGCGCCATCTCGGCCAGCGCGGCGACGGGATCAGGCATGAATTCCAGGGCCTCCAGGCAGGTGACAACGTCGAAGAGATCATCCTCGTAGGGGAGGTTTTGCGCCGTGTGCTGGATGTAAATCAGGCGCTCATCTTCTCCCAGTCGTTTTTTTGCCCGGGCCAGCATCTTTCCGGAGGCGTCCAGCAGCACCCAGCGGGCGTCGGGCAACAGACCGCTGAGCCGCACGGCCAGGGCGAGACGCCCGCTGCCCGCGGCGACGTCCAGAATCAGGGGCGGACGCCGGCGTTCGCCCACTTCGGCGACAAATGGCTCGGCCAGATATTCAATCTCGTCCTGGATGTCCCAATCCTTGATGGCGTCGTAACGGCCTGCGTAGCGATCGTACAGCCAGACAACCACCCTCTCTCCAAGATAGGCGCCCTCGGTGAGAAAAAAGAGCCAGTAAACGGTCAACGCAAGCAGCGCCGCCAGGATGAGCAGAGGGACGATCACTTTATTTTTTTTGATTCGTCTTATCAGGACAACGTGGTGAGCATCTCGTTCAGATGGATATTCCGCTTGGCGTATTCCTGGAGGAATGTTGGGAGCAGTTGCGGCGCGCGGCCCATGAATTCAGGCGGAAGAATGCCTTTTTGTGTGAAGCGTCCGCGAGCCACCAGTCGGGCGGCGATGGCCGCGGTGTACCCCGTGGTGCGGGCCATGGAAGTGGTTTGGGTTTCGCGATCGTAAAAGTCCAGGAGATCATAGGTGTAGCGCACCCGCTGGCCTCCTTTCTCGCCCGTCAGCATCACCCGCATGACGGTGAAATCCTCCTCCCCTTCCTTCAATTTCCATTGATCGAAGAGCAGTCGCGAAGTGAGGCTGATGGGCTTGACCATTTTGCCATCCACCTTGACGGGCTCGGCGTCGAGAAAGCCGCTCTCGCGGAAGGCGCGCATCAGATTGGCGTGGCCCGGAAAACGCAGGGTCTTCTCCTTCATAAAGGGGGCGTCCATGGTTTTGATCAGGCTGCGCAGACCGTCGGTGTTGAAAGCTTCCAGGGTGTCAACGCCTGGCAGGTCGATGAGCTCTACATCGGAGAGCGCTGGCCGCACCACCATCTGGCCGTTCTCCACGAAACGGGCGGGCCGGGTGTATTCCTCCAACACGTCGGTGGGAGAAAAGACGACTTTGTATTCGTAGGGCCAGCGGCGGATGCGGGGCAATCCGCCCACATAGCAGAGATAACTCTCCACCCGGTCCAGTTGGGTCTCCACGTAGCCAGCAATGATGTTGGACAGCCCCGGCGCCACGCCGCAATCCACGACCGCAGTAACGCCTTTCTTTTTAGCAAGTTCGTCCAATGCAAAGGGATCCTCGCCGAAGAAGGAAATGTCCACCACGTTTTTGCCGGTGCGAATGATCTGCTCCAGGGTCTGAAAGCCCATGAAGCCGGGTACGGCGCACACCACCAGGTCTGCATCTGCGATGAGAGCGGGAATTTGTTCTTTTTGGCTGAGATCGGCCTGAACGCCCTTGACCGGCGCCTGGGTTTCCAGTCGCGCCAGCGCTTGTTGGCTGATGTCGATGGCGGTAACGTTGAAATCGGTCTCCTGTGCGAGGTCTTTGACGATGGCGCTGCCTACCAGGCCCGCGCCCAGCACGGTGATTCGCATGGGGTTCCTCCGGAAGTGGGAATAGAGATGAATGATGGGTTAGAGATTTCGTTCCAGGATAAACGTCTCGCCTCGATTCATCAGATCGGCGTGATCTTCGGGCGGCTGGAGGCGCTCCAGCAGGGCCTGGGTGTGGTCGCGCAGCATCTGTTCGGGCTGGGGCCGCCCCTTCGCCTCCCACATCTCAAGATTGAGGTTGGGCCAGACGCCGCTGGTGAAGTAGGCGTGGCGGAAGTGCGCCAGGGTTGAAGAAGCCATCAGAAAGTCGCCGCCCGGCCCGGCCGCGGCCACGTCATCCAGGGCCAGGGAGTCGTCATCCAGGGCGAAGCCCTGCGCCATGCGTCGGGCCTGGGCGATGACATCATTGGCGTACACCGCCAGAGCCGGAGCGAAGGTTTTGGAGTCGAAACTGTCGCCCACAAAGGGAACCATGCCCACCGCGCCCATAACGCTGGTGAGATGGTTCATCCACTGATGCCCGGCCGCGATGAGGTCTGCGCCCCAGCCGATGCCGCTGCCTGAGGTTCCTGCATGGGGCAGGCGATAGTGGACCATCATCTCGGCGCAAGCCAGGTTGATGAGATAGCTGTGGGCGTCATAGAAGCTGCCCACGCCGCGCATATCGAAAAACGCGGGCAGAGAGCCCAAGATGACGGGCGTTCCCGGCCTCAGCAACTGGCTCCAGGTCAACCCGGCCAGCAATTCTGCATTCAGCAGCGTCAGCGCGCCAGCCGCGGTGATGGGCGTGGTCGCGCCCGCCATGCCGTAGTTGGAGTAAATGAAGGGCAGTCCACGTTCGATGGTCGAAAACATCTTATCGGTGGTGCCGGCGTTGATGACCAGGGGGCTGATAGGATTGAAATAGGGAATGATAAATGGCTTCTCCGCCAGGTCGCCATGCAATGTCTCGGCCAAATTCAATACATCTTCATAGCGGTGTTCATCCGCGACCAGGGCCACCAGGGGTTTGACGGTGTTGGCGATCATCTCCAGGGTGGCGTACAGATCCGAGACGCCGGGATCCACGTCTTGCACCACGCCGACGGTGGAGACCAGGTCATACTCCGACAGAGCGTTGCCCAAGCGCACCATGTCCGCCATGTTTTTGCGGCTGAAAGGCGTGATGGCGTCGGTGATGGGGTCCTGGTAATAAAGCGCGGTGACGCCGATGCCGAAGCCAGGGGGCTCTCCGGGGCCCAGCCGAAAAGCAAATTCCCCGCGCCGATCATAGATATCGATGGCGGCCGGCGCCCGGGCGATGGCGTTTTCCACCAGCTCGGCGGGGATATACGCTCGATCATCCTCCACCCGAACCCCGGCGCGGGCGAAGACCTCGCGGGCCCTGGGTGAATCCACCCGCACGCCCACAGTGGCGAGAATTTGCAGCGATTTTTCATGAATGGTTGCGATCTGTTCGGGAGTCAGCAAATTGAGTTGCGGGCGAACTTGCGTCATTGTAATCATTACCTCTGCTTCGTAAATTGAACTGGACTCTGGCGTTTTTGATTTTGACGCGAATTGACACGAATTATACGAAAAAAGAAGAGAGAAATTCGATAAATTCGCTTAATTTGTGTCAAAAAATAACTTGAAAAGCGGCCAAAATAATTTTCGCCAGACTCCAGAATTGAACGCAGATGACGCAGAAAAGTCTGATCTGCGCAGATCAAAAAGATAAAATCTGGATGATCC
>JALSPL010000487.1 GCA_026985975.1 Anaerolineae bacterium
ATGGCGCGCCTCTGATGGTGATTGCCGGGAAGGAGTACGGCACCGGGTCCAGCCGCGACTGGGCGGCCAAAGGCCCGCAGTTGTTGGGCGTCAAGGCGGTTATCGCCCAGAGCTTCGAGCGCATTCATCGCTCCAACCTGGTGGGCATGGGCATCTTGCCGTTGCAATTCAAGCCGGGCGAGAGCGCCGAGAGCCTGGGCCTGACTGGCTTCGAGACTTACGACATCCTGGGCCTGGACAACGACATGCAGGCGGGCCAGGAGTTTACCGTGCGGGCCACGGCGGATGATGGCAAGGTTACCGAATTCCAGGCCATCAGCCGCATCGACACCCCAGTCGAGGTGGAATACTACCGCAACGGCGGCATTTTGCACACGGTGTTGCGGCGGATGCTGAGCGAGTAAAGCAGCGCAGGTGCGACGCACTTGCCTCAGGCGTTGGCGGCGTGAATGACCGCCCTCCCGGGCGACCCGGTTGTGCGTCACCCGGGCGTTTGCCTCAAGTGCGTCGCACCTCCAACCGAAACAAAGCCCCCGCCGGGAATTCGGTGGGGGCTTTTTGCTCAGGTCCGCACACCATGCGCCCGCACATTGAGCAGATTTCAGATGCCTTGGTCCGAAACGGCATCGAGAGCATGAAACCAGATGACAGTCGCCTCGCTGGCGACGGCGACAATCATAACCAACGTCAGTTCGGAGTTGTCCGATGCCGAAAAGGCTGGTTTCGGCTTGTCCTACCGACTGAAGTCAGGGCCACGGGCCTGTGGCCGCCTGTCGACCTCCGACGACAGATCACCAATGATGAAATTTGATATCTAATCAGCGCGTTTCCTGCGAGGACTTGCGCCTGATGCGGCTTTATCTTCTGTGCGGCGGGGAGTAGACGGGCGGGGGAGCGAGAGCCGAACGAGATGATCTACTGGCTGTATGGGTTGACGGCAGAGGAGATTGCGTTGATTGAGGAGAGTGTTGGATAATGCACCCACGCTGACACACAAATACTACAAGCTTGGACGCTTAGTGGTAGAATGATTTATAATGACGATTAGTTTGCCTCATTTTTATTTCATTCACAAACGTCAGGTTTCACTCGGAGCATTACCATGATTCCGGCTTATCTCACTAATCGCAGCGCCTTGTTTTCTTGGTTTGACGAATACGCTGATGTACGAAAAGCGGAGTTGAACCGGAGAGATTTGAGTAGCGATGTTGGATTATTGAAATCCTACCTTTTGGAAACTTCTCCCGAGGGAAACGCTCAACATGCGCTTCAAAGCATTCCCTGGCGAACCAAACCCATTGATGAAGGGTTATTTTCTCTTTTTGCCAATGGCGAGCAATCATCTCTGGGTGTTTTGGAACAACTAACGGAGCGCCATTTCGCTTTTTATACCCCTCTCAAAACGAACGACATCGAACCTCAATTAAAGAAAACCATTATGCATAATCCGCAATGGGATTTTGCCTGGTTTTCCGGGCTAGTGCTTGACATTCTATGGCATGATTATACATTGCCTCTTTATCCTACTCGATTTACAAAACTTACTTTTGAGCATGAAGCCAAATTTGAACGCTCGGAACCGCGGGAAGATTGGGTAAATGAGGTGGATGAAGAAGATGAGGTGATGGAAAACGACATGGGAGATCGGGGTAGAATGCCACTCGAACGACGCGCTTCTATCATAGCGATTACCGAACGTTCCCGTAGCATTCAAGCATTTCTTCCCAAATTACAAGCGGCCCATTCTCCTTTTCGTTCGCTACGCACCTTGCGGTTGCCCGCGTCTGATCACGGTGGCTATGAATTATGGAACTGGGGAAAGATGACTTTTCGAGCGCCTTCATTCACAGAAGGTCGTTCGAATCTGCTCACTATCACAAAGATGTATCGCCACGCGACAGAGCACATCGAAAAATTAGCCTGGATTCAGGCTGAAAAATTGCCTTCGATTGGCGGACTTAGCTTGCATGGCGTACCAGTGACACTACGTTTTCCAGAGGAAGGACTTCCTCAAGCCGTTTTTGAAAATTTTGTCCAGAACATATTTGGCCAGTCTCGGAATCAATTTCGGTTATGGGGTAATCCTATTCGCCGAATGGATTCATATTATTACGTGCATGCTATCGATTTGCATCTTTGGAAGCCTATCGGTTTAGAATTGACGCCTTCCTATTTCCGCGTGCTCCTGCCCCAAGGCACCTGTGGTAATACGGTTCACCGATTGGTCCAAAATATCCAGCGTTATCTTGATCCCACTGTGCGCGTGTTTATCGGGAGTGAAGATTACAGCAATATCTTTCGGCAAGCGCTCGGAAAGGGCCTCGGTTAAGGAGCTATTCTCATGGACGCCTTGATGCAACTCAATTTGATGATCTGGTTAGCCTGGAGTGAGGTTCCCCCTGACGATCCTGTAAAACCGGTCTTCCGCAATAGAGGATTTGATCTCTTTGCTATTGGTCCCAAAATACCAATTTCCTTGCCAAAGCAGAAAGCCATGAAAGATCATCTGGGGTTTCATAAAGAGGCTGTCGCGCCTGATCTTCTCCTTCGACATCGCACGAATCCAGAACTTTTGGTACTGGAATGCAAGGAAACTTCTTTTGACGTCAGCTCTTCTTCAAGTAAACAAGCCACGGGATATCTTATCATTTCAGGAACAGAAATGGCTAACACTTTGGGACTCATTCCAGCAACTTCTTTGCAGCAATACGAGGCGACAGCATGTTATGTTGTCAACGCTGAACAGGAAGGCCCCATGTTTACCACGTTAGGGGCTATTCAGGCTGAACTTCGAAAAAACGGTTTACATGCGAATCACGCCAATGCCTTGGGAATTTATGAAGAAGGCAACTTAGTATTTCTGGTTGAAGCAACGGATGGTTGTTTTGAAAAAAATAACCAAGTCGTTATCCTGGAGGGCGTAACATCAGTATATCCTTTGATTCCATGGGATCCTAGCTTGGGGGAAAATCCAGAAGCAAGGAAAGACCTGGAAGAACGGTTGCGTATGGTATTTGTTTCTCATTTGGGCTCTCATTTAGAACAGGCGTTAGCAGAACCATTGGAGATTTCCATTGAGGAATTGCTTAAAGGAGCCATTCCTGTATGGGATGCATGGCAAGATCGCTCTACCCAAAAAAGTGTCAGAAGAGGCGCAAGAAGATTTATGTTTGATATCTTGAAAAGATTGGATGAAAAAACGGGGCTCAGCTTCGAATCGACGCCTGCGGGCTGGCAGATTACGGTCTCTCATTACGACGAGATCGAGAGGATTCGGAGGGTATTAACAAGTTCTACTGTTCGTCAATTACCCATTCCTTTTGAGGAGTATCGAAAGCCGGAACTTTGGGACGATTTCGATGGTGGAGGGGTAACACGCGTCAATATGTAGCTTCGGTTCCCGCCAACATGACACACCCCGCCCGCATTCCCGGTGCCGACACTTCGGTAAGCTCAGTGCAGGCGCTCTGGGTGGAGGCCAACGCCCGCCCGCGCATCATGCCCGCGGGCGCAAAAGCCCCCCTGCTGGCGGATTAACGCCGAAACGCGCTTGCGCCTATCGTCACACGATGAACGGCTTCTCAAAACTTTGGGGGAGATGACAGTCACCTCACCGGGAGGCGTAGACAATCCTATCCGACATCTGATCATCTGAGGTTAACGAGGGGTGACTGTCATCCCTGCGGGCAACGTGATGGCGACCCGCGCGCCCTGGCCCGGTTGACTGCTGACGCTGATGCGCCCGCCGTGAGCCTGCGCCAGCGCCTGCACCAGGGCCAGGCCCAGGCCCGATCCGCCCTGCCGCCGGGAACGGGAGGCGTCGCCGCGGTAGAAAGGCTCGAAGATGTGAGGCAGGTCTTGGGGGGCGATGCCCTCGCCGTCGTCCGCCACCCACAGCTCGGTTGTATCCCCCTTCGCGGCCCAGCCCAGGGTGATGACGCCGCCCTCGGTTGTGTGCTGTACGGCATTGTCCACCAGGTTGAACAGCATTTCGGTGAGCGCGTCCGGGTCGGCAAACAGGGTGATGTCCGGGCCTGGCTCCAGCGAAACGGTACGCTCCCGGGCCAGCAATTGCGCCTGGGCCAGAAAGGCTTCGAAGAATGACGTTAGCGCCACCGGCTGCTTGTGGATGGCGGCGGGAGCGCCGATGCGGGAGAGATCAAGGAGTTGCTCGGAAAGACGGGAAAGGCGCACCACTTCCCGGTACATGCCCTGAGTGAGTCGAGCCGCGGACGCCGGGTCATCCTGCGCCCCTCGCATCAGCACTTCCAGCGAGCCGCGGATGGCGGTGAGGGGCGTGCGCAGCTCGTGTGCGGCGTTGGCCACAAAGCGTCGCTGGGCCTGAAACGCAGCCTCCAGGCGGGCGACCATGTGGTCGAAGGCGCTGGCCAGCCGCCCGATTTCATCGCCCCGCTCGGGCAGATTCACTCGCTGGCTCAGATCGCCTTCGGCGATGCGTTCGCAGGTGTCGGTCATGCGACTCAGGGGACGCAGCGCTGAGGAGGTCAGCCATAGGCCGCCCGCCGTCGCCGCCAGCAGCGTCAGCATTATGCCCAGGCCCAGCGCCAGCTTCTGCCGCCACAAAATTCGCTCGATGGGGGCCAGAGGCGTGCTGAGCTGGATCACGCCCAGGATGTCGGGCCCGCCCGGCGCTGAACGCCAGGGGATCAGCATCACCAGTTGGCGGTCGTCGTCGGGTCCGGTTTCGTAGGTCACCTCATTGTCGCCCGCCAGCGCCCGATGGTAGTGCGCCGGATCGGGGGGCGGCGGCGCAGGCTCTTCGGGCAGCGTCTTGCCCGAGGCGATGACGCTGCCATCGGGGGCGATGATGAGGGCTGCAGTGTCGCGGGAGGTCAGGTTTCGGGCCAGGGTTTGAGCTTGCGCCCGTTGATCGCCAGTCGTCATCAGCGCATCGATGACCGGCTTGGCCTGAGCGCGCAGCCGGGTGGCGGTGCTCGTCAGTAAAAAATTCTGGAAGTCCCAATACAGGGCGCCGCCCAGCGTCGCCAGCAGCAGGGCCAACAATCCCACATACAGCAGGGTTAGACGCACACGAAGGGAGAGATTTCGCCAGCGGCTCATGCCTCATCCTCAGGATGCAGGGCGTAGCCCACGCCGTAGATGGTCTGGATCAGGCGGGGCGGTTTGTCGTGGATTTTCTCCCGCAGGTGGCTGATATGCACATCCACCACATTGGCGTCTCCCGCATAATCGTAACCCCAAACGCGGTTGAGCAGCGTCTCGCGAGTAAAGACCCGCCGCGGATGCCGCATGAACAGCGCCAGCAGCGCGAATTCGGTGGGGGTCAGGGTGATGGATTCGCCCGCGCGGGAGACCTCGCGGGTTTCGGTGTTGAGCGCCAGATCACCGATGCGGAGAACGGTCTGTTCAGGATGTTTGCCCTGGCGGCGCAGTAGCGCCCGGATGCGGGCCACCAGCTCATCGAAACTGAAGGGTTTGGTGATGTAATCGTCCGCGCCCATGTCCAGGCCCGCCACGCGGTCGGCGATGTCGCGGCGGGCCGTGAGCATGATGATGGGCGTCTCATCGCCGCGGGCCCGCAGCTTGCGGCAGATGTCGAAGCCGTCCATGTCGGGCAGCATCAGATCGAGGATGATGAGGTCGTAAGTCTCCCGATTGGCCAGATCGAAGCCCGTGCGCCCGTCCGGGGCGATGACCACCTGATAGCCCTCATAGCCCAGGCCCGTGCGCAGAAACTCGATGATGGTGGGCTCATCTTCGATAACCAGAATGCGGGGGGCGGTGGAATCTTTTGCATTCATCAAAACCTCTCGGAGAAAAACGATTATCGAAAGTGTATCGGTGATGAGCGCCAGGCGCAAATCAGGTTGCTCCTGCGCCCGGGCTCAGCGCAAGAGCAGATATGCCAGCGCCAGGCTCAGCGCCAGGAACAGCAGCGAGTATTTGTGGAATTTCAGCCACAGGCCCTTGCCGCCGGCGATGCGCAGGGCCAGCAGATTGGCCAGCGAGGCGATAATCAGGCCATTGCCGCCCACATTCACGCCGTAGGCGATGGCCCGCCAGTCGCTGGAGAAGCGGGCCAGCATCACCGTGGCGGGCACATTGCTGACGAGCTGCGAGAGCAGTGCTCCGGCCACGAACACGCCCGCCGCGCCCATCTGGCTGATTTCCTGCAGCAGGTGCGTCACCCAGGGGAATTCGGCGATGAGGCCGAAGTCGATGAACATGAGGATGAAGATCAGCAGCACCAGCCAATCCACCTTCTTGAGGATGGGGCGGTAGAACAGCAGATAGACGCCCAGCACTACGGGCAGGGCGTAGAGCGCCCAATGAAAATCTGCCGCCGCGATGAATCCGGCCAGCATGACCAGGGAGATGACAAACAGCCGAGCATCCAGCGCCTCGACATCCAGCGCTTCGCCCCGGATTTCATTTTTGCCAAAGAAAATCCACGAGAAGCCCAGCAGAAGCAGGAGCAGCAGGCCCGCCAGCGGCGCCATCCTGCCGGTGAATGCGAGGAAGGAGATCCCCCATTCATGCCACAGATACAGATTCTGGGGATTGCCGATGGGCGTCAGCGCCGAGCCGACGTTGACCGCGATAGCCTCGAAAATAACCAGTTTCGTCAGATCGTTCTCGATTTTGTCCTGCAAGCTCAGGGTCAGGGGCACGATGATGAACAGGGCGATGTCGTTGGTGAGAAAGGTGGCCAGCAAGGCCGACAGCGCCACCAATATCAAGGCGATACGCCGTTCGGTCAGGGGGTGAGCCAGGATGCTGCGAGCCGCCTGGCTCAGGTATTGGCTCTCTCGAATGCCCGTGGTGATGGTCAGGATGCCCGCCAGCACGATGATGGTGTTCCACTCGATGAATCGACCGTAATCGGCCAGCGCGTTCAGCCCATCCCCGCGCAGGATCATCAGCGCCAGCAGCAGCAGCGCCAGGATCGCGAGTACGCTATTCTTTTCGAGGAATTTCAGCGCTTCATCCGTGCGAAGTCGCCATTTTTCCTCTGTTTTGGTGTGGGTGATTCGAGTCATGCTGGTCATTTTGTGGTCGGGGATTGAGAATCTGGGAGATTGACGAATTGGGAGGATCGCGTGGCTGTCAGGGCGTCATGACGATGTTGTAGAGCTTGTCGATGGCTCGCATCATGTCTTTGACGGCCACCGCATATTCGGCTGCGGGCCGATAATCTCCCGCCTCGTAGGCCTGGTAGGCTTTGCGATGGAATGCTGAGGCGATGTCGAAGAGTTGTTTGGCGTCATCGATCTCGGGGGCGGGCGGGGCCATGCTTTCCATCTGCTGGATCATAAGCTCGGCCCGACGCAGCTCCCGATAGGCGCTGTCCAGCTCGAAGCCCGCGCGTAGCGCCTCGGCCCGCGGGTCGAGGGGGATGGCAGGTGGTGGCGGGGGCGGCGGGACTGCA
>JALSPL010000488.1 GCA_026985975.1 Anaerolineae bacterium
TCCCTCTTTTTTCAAGGTTCTTCCTCTACTCCACGCTCAACTGCAGCGATACCCACTGAGTCGAACCCCCGGAATTTTGCGCAAAAATTGGGTAAAACGTGAGGTCCTTACGCATTACGCATTACGCATTACGTTTTACGGGCTTGGCTGTCCCGCCAGATTAGCTTACTCATTTTCATCCTTATTGGCGTGCAAACGCTCATGGCGCCTGCTTCATCCTCGCAGAAACGTGGTACAATTCAAGAGCCATTTGCGTAACATTGCCTGCAACATGAAGACATTCGCCCAACTTCTCACCGAATTCAGCCAACGCACCGGGGTTTCCGACGCCGAACTGGCCCGGCATCTGGGCGTGCGCCGCCAGACCATCTTCCGCTGGAAAGAAGGCCTGACCAAACGCCCGCGCGACCGTCAGGATGTGCTGCGCCTGGCCGACAAACTGCGGCTCTCGTCTGCTGAACGGGATGAACTGCTGCTGGCCGCGGGCTTCGCGCCCGAAGCCTCCGCGTTGGCCGGGACCACGCCTGCGGGCGGGGATGCAGCATCCGCGTCCGGCCCCGCCGGCGTCGCTCCCTCCCCCCGCACCGCGGCGCCCTGGCGCTGGCTGCTGATTGCGGGCGTCCTGCTCGCCATCGGCTTGGCCGCGCTGCTGGCATGGGAGACGCGCCACGCCGACGAAACGCCCTACGCGTCCAGCATCGCCCTGGGACCCACCGCCGCCCCCGGCGAAACCCTCATCCTCATCGGTCAATTCGCCAACTACGGCGGCGAAAAGCTGGGCTACAACGTGGCCGGGCGCCTGGCCGAGGCCCTGCGACGACAATTCGAGGCCGCCGCCATGCCCGACGTGCGGGTGCAGCCCATCCCCGACATCATCGCCGACCAGGAGCAGGCCGAGAAGCTGGCCCGGGCGCAAAACGCCTCGCTGGTGATATGGGGGGAATACGACAGCGGGCGGGTGCTGGCCCATCTCACGCCCCTGAACGAAAACGCCAGCGCCCGCGAGGTGCGGCATTTACTCGATGATTTCGCCGAGCTCAACACCGTCATCAACGCCGACCTGCCCCAGGAAGTGCGCTGGCTGGCCCTGATCGCATTGGGGCAAACCGCCTACATGAACGGCGATTACGCCCGGGCCGAAAAAGCCTTTCGACAGGCGCTGCAAAAACATCCCGCCGATGTCGCGGGACTGGACATCGTCTACTTTTATCTGGCGCTGCTGGCGGACCGCCAGGCCGACCCGGACCTGGATGAGATCATCGCCTATGACGCCCGGGCGCTCGATCTCACCCCCGGCTTCGTCTCGGCCCTGAACAACCGCAGCGCCGCCTATCTGCGCCGTCAAGCGCCCGGCGACCTGGCGCGGGCCATCGCTGATCTGCGCCAGGTCGTGGCCCTGCTGCCCGACAACGCCGCCGGTCACTTCAATCTGGGCCTGGCGCTGGGCAAATCGGGCCCGGAGCATCTGCCCGAAGCCCTGGCCGAATTCGAAAAGGCCCGCACCCTCGCCCCCGATTCCCCCGGCGTCAACAACGCCCTGTGCTGGACCCACGCCCTGCTGCAACAGCCCCGGGCAGCCCTGCCTTTCTGCGACAAAGCCGTCGAGCTGGACGACAGCGGCGCCAGCC
>JALSPL010000489.1 GCA_026985975.1 Anaerolineae bacterium
GACCAGCTCAGTGACGGGGTGTTCCACCTGCAAGCGGGTGTTCATCTCCAAAAAGTAAAAGTTGCCATCTTTGTCCAGCAAAAACTCCACTGTGCCCGCGGAGACGTATCCCACCGCCTGGGCCGCTGCCACGGCCACCGCGCCCATCTGCGCCCGCAGGTCCTCATCCACCGCCACCGATGGACTTTCCTCCACCAGTTTCTGATGCCGCCGCTGGATGGAGCATTCGCGCTCGCCCAGATGAATGACATTGCCATGGGCGTCGGCCAAAATCTGGATTTCCACATGGCGGGCGCCCACCACCATCTTTTCCAGATACACGGTGTCATCGCCGAAAGCCTTGAGCGATTCGCGGCGGGCCGCGGACAGCGAGGAGATCATATCCTCGGGCCGGTTGACCTGACGCATACCCTTGCCGCCGCCGCCAGCGCTGGCCTTGACCAACACCGGATAGCCGATTTCCGCGGCCGCGGCCAGCAGATCATCATCGCTGAGGCCCGCGGGCGTGCCCGGAATCAGAGGGACGCCCGCTTTAGCCACGGTGGCCCGGGCCGTGACTTTATCGCCCATGAGACGAATAGCCTCGGGCGGGGGGCCGATGAAGGTGACGCCGGCCTCGCGACAGGCCGCGGCAAAGTCCGCGTTTTCGGCCAAAAAACCATAGCCGGGATGAATGGCGTCCGCGCCGGCCTGGCGGGCCACGTCGATGATGACGTCGCCGCGCAGATAGCTTTCGCTGGCGGGCGCCGGGCCGATGCGATAGGCTTCGTCCGCGTAACGCACATGCAGGGCGCTGCGGTCGGCATCGGAATACACGGCCACGGTCTTGATGCCCCGCTCCTGGCAGGCGCGAATGATGCGCAGGGCGATTTCGCCACGATTGGCGATGAGGATTTTTTGGAACATGAGATAGGGTAAGGGAACGCTGATGGCGCAGATGGTGCTGGAGGGAGTTATCAGTAAGCAGTAAGCAGTAAACAGTAAACAGTCGCCATGAGCACTGGCTCACCAATAAGGATGACAATGTGCAAGCTAATCTGGCGAGGGCAGCCGATTTCGTAAAACGTAATGCGTCATGCGTAAGATCTTCACGTTTTACGTTTTACGCATTACGTGGTTGAGCGCTTGGCCAACGTTGACTTCGAAAGCGTCTCTGCAAACGACGACAACGTTATTTTACGGAACAGTAAACAGTCGAGAAGCGTTCCCGCCGATGACTGGTTACTGGATTACTGTCTACTTTCTCGTGCGCAACACAAGCAGCACCTGATCCGGCCCGAGGGGCTCGGGGGGCAGGGAGAGGACGGACTGGGTGAGGCCGAAGCCGGGGCCCGGATGCAGGAACAGCCGCTGGATATCCTCGATGATGATCTGAATGGGCTGACCCAGGGGGATGTCCATGTCATCCTCCCAGTTGAGGTTGAGATCGGCGATGCCGTACACCCAGTCGCCCTCCTCCACATCGGGAGGCAGATCGTCGAAGGTGGAGGCCAGCAGGGTGATGGGCGCGGGCGTGTCCAGCAGCAGATAGGCGATGGTCAAGTCTTCGCCCTCCCACACGAAACGGCTGCGCACCCGGCCCGCGAAGGCGTAGCGGGCCTTCTCGATCTGGCCCAGCACCGG
>JALSPL010000490.1 GCA_026985975.1 Anaerolineae bacterium
GAGGATTTTGTTCAGGCGCTTGAAGCCCAGGCCCGAGCGCAGCAATTGCCGCTGCGTGCCCTCGCCGCAATCCACCATGAATCGCTGGTCGCGGTGCTGGATGATGGCGCTGGAAAGCCCGCGCTGGATGGAGGGCGCTGATGCGGATGTGCCCAGAAAGGTCAGCTCGATCATGCAGTTTATTTCTCGATGTCGTATAGCGCCCAGACATCCTCATCCCGCCACAGCCGCACGCTGATGGCGGTGAGGTCAGGCGCATAAAGCGACCCGTCGATGGCGTCGCCCAGCGTCTGGGCAAAGGCTTCCAGCGTGGGAATTCTCCCCTCGAAAGCTGCGGTTTCATTCAAGTTTTTGTCGCGATAAAGGCTGAGGATGTCATCCAGTTCCGTCTCCAGGGCGTCCAGATCCAGCACCATGCCCTGGCTGTCCAGCTCTTCAGCTTCCAGCATGACTTCCAGCAGATAGAGATGGGATCGCATGGGGTGTTCGGCGTCCGGTTGGAGGGCGGTGTGATGATGGGCGATGAATTTTTTGCGTAAAGCGAGGGTAAACATGGCAAGTCCTTGAAAATGAAAGATGGGCTCCGCTGAAAAAAAGGTCATTTTACCACAGAGACACGGAGAACACGGAGAAAATCATGGCAGTTCACAGAGAAAAGACCTCCGAACCTCTACCTTTTTCTTCCTCCGTGCCCTCTGCGCCTCCGTGGTGAGGCTTTTTTCAGACGACTCAAGATGGCGCGTTAAAAAGCAATGCCCAGCCATTGTAACAGCGCCACAAAGGCGGGCGCCAAAAAGATAGCGGGCAGAAAGTTGGCCGCGCGCAGGCGTTTGATGTCCAGCAGGATGAAGCCGATGCTGAGAAGCACGATGCCGCCGGTGGCGGTCATCTCGATGACTGCCGGATTATCGGCGGTGACGCCGCCCAGGGCGCCGCCAAAGAGCATGGCCAGCATGGCCAGACCGCCCTGAAAGAGAAAGACGGTGATGGCGGAAAGGATGACGCCCGGGCCCAAACTGGCGGCGAAGGCGATGGACGCGAAACCGTCCAGCACTGATTTAAGAAGCAAGAATTCGTAATTATTGACCAAGCCATCATTCACGGCGCCAATGATGGTGAGGGGGCCCACGCAGTAGACCAGACTGGCGGTGACAAAGGCCTGCACCAGCCGCCCCTCATCTTTCTCGCCCAGACGCTGGCCAAAAGTCCGCTCCATCCACTTCCCCAGGGCATCCAGACGCTCCTCCAGTTGCATCCACTCGCCCAGCATGGCCCCGATGACGATGGCGAAGAGGGGGATAAGGATGTTTTGGGTGGTGATGGCATTGCTGATGGCGACGATGATGGTCACCAGGCCCAGGCCGTGCAAGACGGTTTTCTGCGTGTTCTCGCTGAGCTTGTGTCCGATGAAGATGCCGATGAGACTGCCAAGGATGACGGTGGTGGTGTTGATGAGGGTGCCGGTGAGGCCGGGGATGATGACTGGCATAGAGCTGTAATGCCTGAAACGTGAGGCGTGAGAGTAATAAGTGAAACGAAAAGCGTCATTCAGTCAACAACTTCTCGTTTCCGGGGGTTATGTTCGGCGTAAAAAGATGGCGAGCAGGGGGATGGGCAGCAGGATGAACAGGCCCGGGCAGAAGGGCGTCTGACGTTCGTCTTTCGGCGGGATCGGCGTACTGGCGGCGGCAGTGGGCGGCGGCGTGGCCGTGGATGCCGGCGCGGCAGATGTTGGGGACGGCGATGGCGCTTGCGTCGGGGACGCAGGGGTCGCGGCGTCGGCGTCACCAAACGTCATCGGCGTGGGCGTGGGCGGAAAGGTGGGCAGGGGCCAGGGCGTGGGGGTGATCATGCTGCCGGCCGGAGCGCCCACATACTCCGCCCAATCCTGCTGAAACTGGCCCATGCTCACGCCCAGGGCATCCTGAAACGCGTCATCGGTGACCAGCCCCTTGCGATAATCGGCCATCAAGCGGGCCAATCCCTCCTCGCCATAAGTCGCGACCAGATATTTCACGGCGGACAAGCCTTCGGCGTAAGAAAGACGAATGCGAGCCTCATCATGCTGACCAAATCCGGCGGCCAGGGAGGTGAGGGGGATGAGATCGCCCCGGCGGGCGGCGCGTTTCACCATCGACTCTGCGCCCTCATCGGTGAATTGGTTATACTGGGCGATGCCCTCATTTAGCCAAACGGGCACGGGCGCGGCCGGATTGTACGCGGCCTGATAGAGATAGAGATGCGATATCTCATGGGGGATGACGGCGTTGAGCCAGTAGGAGTCGGGCAGTTTGGAGGTGACGATCTGGGTGGTGACGCCGAAATCGGGAAATGCTTCGCCGCCCACCCAATCCAGGGCTACGCTGTGCCAATCGCTGAATTCTCCCAAATTGTTGTAGACAATGATGCGAATGGGGATGGCGAGATTGGTTCCGAACAATTTTCTCTGACGATCGATTGCTTTCTGGGCGATCGCGAAGACTTTGTCGCCGAAGATGTCCGGTTTGTCGTGCCAGAGCACGGTGACGTTATCGCCCGAGCGCTCCTTCCAGTCGAAACGCGTGTCTTTGTACTCGATTCGCTGCGGTTCGCTTTCGTAACGATTGCCGTTGGCGTCGATGACCCGCCAGCGGTAGACGATGGGCGCCCAGGGGATGATGGTGCTGTCATGCGTGTCCCATTGGTAATAAAGCGCCACATCCTTGCCCGGCTCGATGTCGATGTTCTCCCGCGTCGTGCTGTCCGAAGCGCCATAGCGATCGAGATAATAAATGAATTGGGCTTTGACGATGCCGGCGTCGGCGCTGACCGCGCGGCTGTCGAAGGTGATGCTGTTGGGAAAGTCGATGGCGACTTCGGTGGGCGCGAAGGTGACGCCGTCCTCCGCCCGGGCGACATAAACTCCCCCAGACAGGAGCAACAAGATGATGATGGGAAGCAGAAAAATGCGTTTTTTCATGTCACTGCGCCCGCCCTGCGCTGACCAGTTGTTTCACTTTGCGTTGGCGCTGTTGGGGTGATTGACGCGACAGGCTTTCGCCGACCAGAATGGCGTCTGCGCCCGACGCTTTCAGCTTTTCGACATCACTGGCGTTGCGCACGCCGCCCGCAGCCACGACCATCGTCCCTTCCGGAACCAGCGGGCGCAATCGGGGCGTCACGCTTGCATCCACCTTGAAGGTGCGCAGATCACGATGATTCAGGCAGATGATGCGGGACTCCCCTCGCAGCGCCCGCGCCAGCTCGCTCTCATCATGCACAGCCACCAGCGCCGTCATGCCCAGCTCGCGAGCGTAGGCCAGCAGACGCAGATAATCGGCGTCGCCCAGCACGGCCATGATCAGGGTGATAGCGTCAGCGCCCGCTACGCGGGATTGCAACACCTGGTAGGGATGGTGGATGAAATCTTGGCGCAAGACCGGGGCTGCAACCTCTTTCGCCCGGAACGCTTCTTTGATGGCGGTAAGATAATCCAATTGTCCCTGGAAGAAGCGGGCGTCGGTGACGCAGGAGATGGCGGCGGCTGCGCCCGCGACGTAATCGAGCGCCATGGTGACCGCATCGAACTCCCGGGCGATGAGGCCCTTGTCGGGCGTCGCCCGCTTGACCTCGGCGATGAGGCTGAGGCCGGGCCGGGCCAGGGCCGCGGCGAAATCCACCGCGGGCGGGGTAAAGGCCAGCAGCGCCCGCAGATCCGTTTCGGGCGTCTCCGCCATGCGGGCGGAAACCTCCTGTCGCTTCCAGGCCATGATCTCATCCAGAAACTGGCCTTTGGCGATAATGCGTTGCAATCGTTTTTTCATAAAGGTGTAAAACCTGATAGGGAAAATCTCCGTACAGTATGTGAGCCTCCTCATTGTACCGGCGCTCAGGAGCTATGGCAATACTGGCCGCACCAAACGACCTGTTCGAAAGCTATTTTTTCATTTCATTTGCAATCGCGTTCGATTATTGCTATGATTCTAATTCGAGCGCAAATCTCACACCCGCCATCAAATCCGGCCCCAGGTTTTTTGCAACATCACAGCCTGAACGATGCGCTTTGTTCAACATTCGCGAGGATGGGAATGTTCAAATCTTTTTGGCGATGGTCTCTGATCATCCTTTTGCTCCTACTGTTCGTCGCAATTCCGGTTGCGGCGCAAAATAAAAGCGTTATCTGGAATCGTTTCGATGTCGATATCACCGTCGATTCCGACGGCTCATTCGATGTCGTCGAAAAACAGGAGATTCAGTTCATCGGCGGGCCGTTCCATTTCGGCTACCGCGATCTCAGCACTAAATACACGGAAGACATCACCGACATCCTGGTGGGCGATGTCAGCGGCGCCTATTTGCAAAGCAACAGCGAGCAGCCGGGGACTTTTTATGTGGAGGATCGCGGGGGATCGCTTTACATCAAGTGGTTTTTCGATGAGACGACTGACGCTACCCGCACTTTTTTTATCAGCTACAAAGTGCACGGCGGCTTGAGATATTATGATGAAGGGGATCAGTTGTGGTGGAAAGCGGTTTACGCCGATCGCCCGGCTCAGGTGAAGTCCAGTGTGGTGGTGGTGAAAGTCCCGCAGCCAGCAGTCATCGACAACATGGAGGCCTATTACACCATGGCCGACATGCAGTTGCTCGACAAGCAGACGGCCAAATTCACCGCCAAAGAGCCCATTCCGCCGGGGCAGCCTTTTGAGGTGCGGGTGCAGTTTACCCATGGCGTCGTGGCCGGAGCCGCCGCGCCGTGGCAGGCGACAGCCGAGAAAAACGAAACGATTTCGCGTTGGCGGGCGGTCGCCAACATCTTCTTCATGTTGCTGGCTTTCATGCTGGCCATCCTGGCCCCGGTGGGCGTTTATCTCATTTGGTACATCTGGGGGCGCGATCCCCGACCGCAGATCGCTCCCAGCTACCTGCCCGAACCGCCCTCGGATTTACCTCCGGGCATGGCTGGCACGCTCATCGACGAAAAAGCGGACACCAAGGATGTGCTGGCCACCATCGTGGATCTGGCCCGTCGCGGCTACCTGCACATACAGGAGTTGGGTGAGGATGATGACAGCGGTTACTCCTCCCGCGATTTTCTTTACACCAAATTGCGCGATCCCGATGACAACCTGCGGGAATATGAGGCCTATTTGCTGAGAAAACTCTTTGACGGAGAAAAAGACCGCAAACTCTCCGACTTGAAGAACACTTTTTACAAGTACAACGATAAAGCCAAGCAAATGCTTTATGAATCGGTGACGGAGGAAGGCTATTTTGTGGCGAACCCCAAAAGCGTTCGCGCCAGATGGATGGCTGCGGGCGTGGCTATGTTGATGCTGGGCGGTCTTTTCATCTGCCTTGGCTATCCGTTGTTGGCCTGGCTGACGGATATGGGGATATTGCTGGCATTCGGCCCTGGTTTTTTGGGCGTGGGGCTTTTGCTTATCGCCTATTTCATGCCCAAAAAGACGCAAAAAGGCGCTGATGAAGCCGCAAAATGGAAGGCCTTCCGCACCTATCTGCGCGATATCGAACAATACACCGATTTGGAAAAAGCTACAGACATTTTCGAGCGCTACCTGCCTTACGCCATCGCTTTCGGCGTCGATAAAAAATATCTCAGCCAATGGGCGCAGATCGAAAATGCGCCGCAGCCAGCGTGGTACGGGCCTTTCTACGGCCCGCGCCCCTTCTATGGCGCCGGTCCCGGCACGCGCCCGCCCGGACACGCCAGCCCCGCACCGCAAGGGCAAGGCGGCGGCGCGCCCACTCTCAGTGGCGCCAGCAGCAACATGAGTCGCGGGCTGGCAGATATGAGCACAGGCCTGGCCTCCATGCTCACCGTCGCCTCCAGCACCCTCACCAGTCGCCCCCAATCCTCCAGCGGCGGCAGCGGCGGCTGGTCGGGCGGCGGCTGGAGCGGCGGTGGCGGCTTCGGAGGAGGCGGCGGCGGTGGCGGTGGCGGCGGCTTTGGATAAAAAACGCGTAACTGCCAAGGCAGCCTGATTGAGCGTAGTTGGCGCCTTGAAGCGAATGCCTTTTAAGCCCTAACGTCAATTTTCAAACGTCAAACGTCAGCATTTTGTCTCGAAACGCCTGCCAGCCAAGACAGCGATTTTTGACGTTTGACGCATGACGTTTGACGTCATTCCGTAGCAATCGCCATGTTCTTCTTCGGCGTGAACAACGCATACGTAAGCAGTTACAAAAACGCTTTTATTTCCACCAACCGACCTCACCTCCTGTCAGTCAATCTTCCTCTCAATCATCTTTCCCATTCCCCTTATTCTCATCATGAAAAGCACAGGACGCATTGCAGGCATTATTTTGATCGCCATGGCCATTCTCATCTGTCTGGGAGCCAGCGCCTGGCTGGGCGTGGCCCTCTTCAGCGAATCATCGGCGACCGTGGGCGGGCAGACCCTGGGATTTATCCTGGTCTTCATCTTCATTGTGCTGCCATTGGCCGCGGTGGGAGGCTATTTGCTGTGGCACGGCAAACAGGAAGAGGCCCGGATGAGTCGGGCGCAGATGGAGCGCACCATCCTCAACATGGTGCTCACCCAGGGTAAAGTCCGCATCAGTGACGTCTCTCTGGAGTTGAACATCTCCCGCGAGCAGACGGAAGACTTGATCCGCGACCTGGTGGGTAAAAATCTGTTTTCCGGCGCCATCAACTGGAAGGACGGCATCCTCTTTTCGGAAGAGGCTTCGCAGCTCAAGACCGAACAGCGCTGCCCCAATTGCGGCGCCAAGCTGGAGCTGGCGGGCAAGGGCCTGATTGTCTGCCCGTATTGCGGCTCCGAGGTTTTTCTACACAAAGACTAACACGACAACCTGGAGGTTTTCCATGAAGGATTTGATCAACAAAGCGACGCAAAAAGCTCAGGCGGGCGTGGATTACGCGGGTTCCATTTTCGATGCATTGCCCGTCATTGGCGATTATCAGGATAAAGAACGACGCCGGGATGCAGACCGCAGGCTGCGGGAATCCATCGCTGTGTCGCTGGAATCGGCCCGCAAACGCATCGTCGAGACGGAGCGACTGCTGCTGAACAAAGGCAAGCTCACAGCTCTGCCCTATGTGGACATCGCCGCCACCAAGCTGCAAACCATCATCGACCGCATTCGCACAGCACCATCGGGTTACGCCGGATTTTTCGATCTCGAGCGCATCCGCGAGCCCGAGCTGGAAAAGCTGCGTCAGTTCGATGAACGCGTCGCCGCCAGCGTCCCCGAGATCAACGGCCAAATCGACGCCATGCAGCAGGCCATCGAAGCGGGCGATGGCTACACACAACAATTGACGACGTTGATCCGGACGCTGGATGATCTGGACGAGCGTCTGGATCATCGCAAAGAGGCTATTCGCGCTGCGGG
>JALSPL010000491.1 GCA_026985975.1 Anaerolineae bacterium
CTGAGGAATCTCCCCGTCTGCAAACGCGAGATTCTTCGCTCCCGTTGGTCACTCAGAATGACACAGACGTTTTTTCATTCTTATTGGCGTGCAGACGCTCATGGCGCCTGCTCCGTAAATAGAATGCAGAAAAATCTGATCTGCGCAGATAAAAAAGATAGAAGATTGATGGAGATTCGGTAGAGATTCAGTGGAGATTCGATGGAGATTCAGAATCTCAATGAATCTCGATGAGTCTCCATGAATCTCGGGACGCCCGCAACTGTGGACGATAGCGAGCGTCTGCAACCATCATCGTCTTCCGTCCATCGTCTTTTTCATCGGTATCGGCTGGCCGCCGCCCGTATCGACTGTTCACTGAACACTGCTCACTGAATACTGATTACTGCCATTCCCCATGCGATTCATCCTCAAACTCATGTTCATCCTCCTCGTTTTTGTCATCCTCTGGGCGCTTTACGCCTGGCTGGATGTGAGCCTGCGCTATCGCGCCCGCATGGTCACGCCCGAGGAGCTGGATCACCGGCCCGTGGCCATTGTCTTCGGCGCGGGGGTGTACCCCGATGGGCGGCTCAGCCCCATGCTGGCGGATCGGGTTTTGACCGCGGTCGATCTCTATAAAGCGGGCAAAGTGGACAAATTGCTAATGACGGGCGACAATAGCATTCCCACCTACAACGAACCGTGGCGCATGGCCGATTTCGCCATCGCCCACGGCGTGCCCGAAGAAGACATCGCCTTCGATTATGCGGGCCGTCGCACCTACGCCTCCTGCTGGCGGGCCAAACACATCTTCGGCCTGGACCGGGTGGCGCTGGTGACCCAACGCTTCCATCTGCCGCGGGCGCTCTACCTGTGCCAGAGCATGGGGCTGGATGCGGCGGGCGTGGCTGCGGATCGCCGCGACTATCATCTTGCCAACACCCGTTACACCCTGCGCGAAGTTCCCGCCCGCGTCAAGGCCTGGCTGGATGTGCATCTGCTGTATCCCCCGGTCATCGGCGGCGACCCCATCGACATCTTCTCGCCCGAATACAAAGGACGCTACGAATGAAAATTTACACCAAAACCGGCGACGCCGGCGACACGGCCCTTTTCGGCGGCCAGCGCCTGCCCAAAGATGATAGCCGCATCGAAGCCTACGGCACAGTGGATGAGCTCAACGCCCATCTGGGCCTGATCGTGCGCCACTGCGACAGCCCCGACCTCAAATCCCGCCTGTTGCGAGTGCAGGGCGAACTGTTGCAGGTGGGGGCGGATCTGGCCACGCCTCTGGACGCCAAAACCAGCTACATCACCCGTCTGGAGGCAGCCCCCATCGCCCGGCTGGAGGCGGAGATCGATGAATGGGATGCGATTCTGCCACCGCTAACCAACTTCATCTTGCCGGGCGGATCGCAGCCGGGCGCAGAGCTGCACATCGCCCGCACCATCTGCCGCCGGGCCGAACGCCGGGCCGTGAGCCTGGCCCGGGCCGAAGTCATCACCCCCAACGTCATCATCTATCTCAACCGTCTCAGCGACTGGCTGTTCGTCCTGGCCCGTCTGGTCAATCACCGGCAGAACGTTCCCGAAATCGCCTGGCGGCCCTGAGCATCCTAAATGGGTGCGCCC
>JALSPL010000492.1 GCA_026985975.1 Anaerolineae bacterium
CGCCCGAGCCCGTCGGTTCATCGATGATCACGCCCGGACACATGCCCTCCGTGGTCCACACGCGGCCATCTGGTGCGGCGATGGCCACCACGCAATGAAAGGCCGCGCCCCGCTGTGCGGGCGGAATGTCGGCCAGCCGTTGCAGCAGGATGGCGATGCGGTCGGTGTCGGTGGCGTCGGGCCCGGCGTGGCGGGCGGAATGCACGCCGGGCCAGCCGTCTAGCGCATCAACGGCCAGGCCGCTGTCATCGGCCCAGGTGAGCAGGCCCGAAAGCCGGGCGTAGGCGCGGGCCTTGAGGATGGCGTTCTCTGCGAAAGTGGCGCCGGTCTCCGCCACATCCACACCGATGCCGACATCGGCCAGGGAGAGAACATCGAAAGGTAGATCCGCCAACAGCTCGCGATATTCCCGCACCTTGCCCATGTTATGCGTGGCGATAAGTAGTTTTTTTGGCATAAGATTCAACAGAAGAATGGCGTTTTGAGGGGGATAGTTGGCCTCTTGCGTCAGTTTGTGTATACTAACGCTATGAACACTTTTGAGGCTGACCGCTGGATACGCTCGTCCGAAAACGATCTGGCAATGGCGTTGACGCTACGCGAGGATCATTTCTACGACGGATGTGCGTTTCATGCTCAACAGGCATCTGAAAAAGCCCTGAAAGGACTGCTGTACGCCCTGGATGAACTTCCGTGGGGTCACAGTTGCTTTATTTTAATGCGGCAGATTGCAGAACTGCTTTCGGGCGTTGTCACGCCGGAACTCATTGAGGCCTCGCACCGGATCGATGAGCATTATCTACCCAGCCGTTATCCTGACGCCTTGCCCGAAGGCATTTCTGCAGAGCTATATGATCGCGATCTGGCTGATGGCGCTATTGAGGACGCAAAGATGATTCTTCAATTTGTTCAGGAGCAGATGAAATGACGACCAGCGGCAGGACTTTTTCTCATCAGGAAGGCGTGGCCGCGTATTGTCAGCGCCTGATCAAAACTGTGCAGCCTGACTGCATCATCCTGCATGGGTCGGTCGCACGCGGCGTCGATGACAAGGACAGCGATGTCGATCTTCTGGTTATTGGCGGGAAACTACCCGATAATTTCTTCGAACGACTTTATTTGCTCAACCGCTTGCGAGAAGATGATACGCCTATCGAGGCTGTGGGATATTCATTGCCAGAATGGGAAAAGATGATGCAAAATTTGCATCTGACCACCCTCGAAGCGTTGGAGTGGGGCGTTCCATTGTATGGCGAGTCATTGTTTTATGAGTGGCGCACGCGATTCGAATCTTTCAAACGGCAGGGGTTAAGCCGCGGCAAGAACAGTTGGACCGTGCCCGCCGCCTTGCGCCGTAAACTGGCGGCCTAAGTTCGATACTCGCCGTTGATGGTGACGTACTCGTGGCTGAGGTCGCATGTCCACATCACATCCCGGCCCGGGCCGTCACCCAGGCGCAGATCGATGAGCAGCTCCGGTTGGGCAAAACGTTCGCTGGATGCGGCCTCGTCATAATCCAACGGCATACCCTTTGAGACGATGTGCAGGCTGGGGAGATAAGCATCCGCGTGGGCCCCGCCCGTGATCCACAGCTCCGCTGCGTCG
>JALSPL010000493.1 GCA_026985975.1 Anaerolineae bacterium
CCCCAAGAGCGCCAAAAAGATTCTCTTTCATCTCAAGGACAAGATGGGCGTCTCTGAATTCGAGGGCATTGGCGCTGTCCCCATCACCGACGCCGACGCCGAAGTCATCGAGGCGCTCACCAGCCTGGGATACAGCATCGTCGAGGCGCAGCGGGCGGTGCAGGGCGTCCCCAAAGATGTGTCGGGCGTGGAAGAGCGCCTGCGCGCGGCCCTGGCGCAGCTCATGCCATGACAGGAGGCCGGACCCATGGCGGACTCGCATCAATACACCAACCATGATGTAGCCGAACACCTGCGGCTCATCGCCAATCTCAAGGAAATCAAGGGCGAAGGGCGCTTTCACTATCTGGCGTTTCGCAACGCAGCAGAGGTGCTGGACGCCCTGGGGGAGGACATCAATGACATCGCGGCCGCGGGGACGCTGACGGATCTGCCCGGCGTGGGCAAGGGCGTGGCCGAGGTGATCGCACAGTTTCTGGCCTCGGGCGATAGCGAGCTGGCCCAAAAACTGCGCTCACAGGTTCCCGTCAGCCTGGTGACGCTGCTGGAAGTGGAGGGGTTGGGCCCCAAGAAAGTCGCCCGGCTGTGGCGGGAGCTGGGCATCGAGACATTGGATGAGCTGAAAGCCGCGGCCGAGGCTCAGAAAATCCGCCAGCTCAAGGGCTTCGGGAGCAAATCGGAAGAGAAAATCCTCAGGGGCATCGCATTGCTGGCGCAAAAGCAGAGCGGCAGGACGCCGCTGGGCGTGGCCCGGCCCGCGGTGTTGGGCCTTATCGCCGATCTGAAAGCCGCCCTGCCCGCCGACGCCCTCACCGCCATCGAACCTGCAGGCAGCGTGCGCCGCTGGCAGGAAACCGTGGGCGATCTCGACATCCTGGCCATCACGCCCAGGCCCGATGAGGTGATGGCGGCCTTTTGCAGCCTGCCGCAGGTCAGCGAGACGCTGTGGCGGGGCGAGACCAAGAGCCGGGTGCGGCTGAAGAATGGACTGGAATGCGATCTGCGGGCTGTGGCGCCAACGCATTGGGGCACGGCCCTGCAATACTTCACCGGCAACAAACAGCACAACATCGAGCTGCGAGAGCTGGCCCTGAAGCAGGGCTGGAGCCTGAGCGAGTATGATCTGGAAGCCACAGGCAAGGGCGCCGCACCCGCCGGCGAAAAACGATATTTCGAAAGCGAAGAGGCGCTATACGCTTTTCTGGGGCTGGACTGGATTCCGCCCGAGATGCGCGAAGCGCGAGGCGAAATCGCACTGGCCCGAAGGCATGATCTCCCCCGACTGGTGACCGTGACCGACATCCGCGGCGAACTGCACGGACACTCCGACTGGAGCGACGGCAAAGCCAGCATCCGTGAGATGGCCGAAGCCGCCATCGCCCGCGGCTACCGTTACTGGCTGCTCAGCGATCACAGCATCGGACTGGGCGTCACCGGCGGGGTGGACGCCGAAAAACTGGCCCGGCAGCGCCGCATCGTGGACGAACTGAACCGGGGCTGGGCTGACGCGGGCGTGGATTTCCGCCTGCTGCTGGGCGTGGAGCTGGAGATCCTGGCCGACGGACGTCTGGCGCTGCCCGACGACGCGCTGGCGGAGCTGGATGTGGTGGTGGCCAGCATCCACAGCAGCCTGCGGCAGGATCGCGAGACCATCACCCAACGGGCGCTGAACGCCATCGCCAACCCCCATGTGGATATTTTGGGGCATCCCACCAGCCGTTTGCTGGGCAAACGCCCGCCCACCGAGATCGACATGGAGCGGGTGCTGCGGGCCTGCGCCGAGACGGGAACCGTGCTGGAGATCAACGCCCATCCCGCCCGGCTGGATGTAAACGACATCTACGCCCGGCGGGCCGTGGAGCTGGGCTGTAAAATCGCCATCAACACCGACGCCCATCAGCCGCAACACATGGACTTCATCGAGTATGGCATCGCTGTTGCGCGGCGGGCCTGGCTGCGCCCGGAAGACATCATCAACACCCTGCCGCTGGATAAAATGCGCCAGGCGTTGAAATAGCCCAACAGACTGGTCCAGCCAGGTTGGGGCGCGATAGTCCCACGTTTCGCACCCGATGCCTGGCATCCCGCCTTTTCTCATCAAACATTCATCATCAGTAATGTAATCTTGCATCAAATTGTAATGTTCAGACAGGCAAAAGTCCTGCTGAAATTTTTATTCATCGATCCTTTGTGCTATACTTGCCACATTATGGCGTGGGTTCAAACACCCTGGGAGCCGCCAACAAACCTCTCGCTACTCTCTGAACCTTGTGTCAAACTGTGAACATCCTTGTGAGGAACAATTACAATGAGTCAAACATTCACCGATTTAGGCTTAACACCTGAGCTCATCGCGGGGCTTGAGGCCATGGGCCTCGAAAAACCAACTGCGCTTCAGACCGAAGTGATTCCCCATATCCTCGCCGGTAGGGATATCGTCGCTGAAGCCCCCTCCGGAAGCGGTCGCACCACCTCGTATGCGCTTCCTATTCTGCAGACGCTGAACGCCGAAGTCAGCGGCGCCCAAGTTATCGTTTTGGTAGGCGGTAGCGATAACGCCATCCGCGCCGGTTCGCTCTTTCAGCTTCTGAACCCCCATAAGCATCTGCGCGTGGTCTCCCTGTATGCTGGCCGCTCACTCGCCCGCGAGGCCGAGCAACTGGATGAGACCGCCGCAATCATCATCGGCACGCCGCCTCGAGTTCGCGAACATGTAAACCGCGAAGCGCTGAGCCTGGACAACGTCCAGTTCGTGGTCATCGAAGACATCGATTATCTGCTGTCACGACGACAGCAATCGGTGATCGAAGACCTGCTGGACGGCATGCCCGCAGGCAGGCAGACCACCATGTTCGCCGCCCGCGTCGAAGACTTGCTGCATGATTTTGCCGATGAACATCTGTTTGAACCGGTCATGCTGCAACGCGAACCCACCGCCATCACCGTCCCGCTCATCAATCATCGTTATCAGACTATCCCTTCGGGCGATAAAGATGAAACGCTGATCCGGCTGCTGGATGGTGAAAACATCTCGCGGGCGCTGATCTTCGCCCGTCTCCGCCCCCAAACCGAAGCCATCTCCTTCGCTCTCCAGACCCGCGGTTACAACAGCGCTCCCCTGCACACGGGCATGGACGACAGCGAGAGAGAGAACGCTTTGATGAAGTGGCGCGACGGCATGTTGGACTTCCTGGTGCTGACGGACGCGGCCAGCGAAGGCATGATGGTGGAATCTCCCTACGTCATCAGCTACAACATCGCATCCGACATCCAGGATTACGTCAATCGATCCCGCCTGGTGGAAGAAAACGGCGTGCACTTCACCCTGGTGCTGGGGCGTGAACGGGCGCTGCTAGCCGAGATCGAAACCAATCTCGGCCAACGCATCCGCGCAGTGCTCTCGCCCACTCGTGCAACCGTTGTGGCCCAAAAGGCCGAAGCCTACAAGCAGCGGATCAAGAGCATCGTGCAGCGCGAGCATCTCGAGCCCTACATGCTGCTTCTCAATGATCTGGCCAAAGAAGGCTTCGACTGGTCGGAGATTGCCGCCGCAGCCGTGGTTCTCAGCCAGAAACCCCAGGAAACCGAACGCGTTTTCTCGCGAGAGCAACGTCGGCCGGACCAACGCCGCCAGACTTCCTATCGTCCGACATCGCACCGCCCGCAGCAGCAGCGAGAGCGCATTTACGAAGATCGAGAAGTGGAAGAAGGCTATGTGCGGCTGGTGATGGATGCCGGATATGACATCGGCGTCCGGCCCAAAGACATCGTCGGCGCCATCGCCAACGAGGCCAATGTGCCGGGCCGGGCCGTGGGCAACATCGATATCCGCGACCGCTACACCTACATCGAAGTGCAGGATGAATACGTAGACCGCATTCTCTCGCGAGTGCCCACCACCCGCTTGCGCGGCCGCAACGTCACTTTCCGCAAGGTGTAAAACTTCTCCCAACAAGGTGCTGCTATGCGTCTCTCATTGCGAAAGCCCCAGGACAATACCTGGGAAATCAAGCAATACGTCTGGCTTGAAAACATCGGCGATGAACACCTGATGCTGCATCTGGCGTCCGGAGATATGCGTCTCGATAAAGGACGCAAATATCGTTTCCGAAAGGACATCCTGGACGATCCGACGGTGCATTCGCTGCTGGACGCCCGCAAACTCGCCATCAAAGACGAGTAGCCTCACGCCAACATCACACCCAAACCGCCCGCGGCCTCGCGCTTTGCGGGCGGTTCTTTTTTGCGGTAGGATGAAAAGCATCCTATCCCCCGTACGCCATTTTCTCTCCCATCATCCTGCTTCGTAAATAGATGGAAGACCGGAGACGGGAGACCGAAAAGGCGTGTGTTCCCGTCCGCCGTCCCCGGTCATTTCCATCCTTATTGGCGTGCAGCCGCTCATGGCGCCTGTTCCGAAAATAAACGTTGGCGTCGTTGGCAGAGACGCTCTCGAAGCCGACGTTGGCCTGGCGCACCACGTAATGCGTAAAACGTGAGGTCCTTACGCCTTACGCATTACGTTTTACGGGCTTGGCTGTCCCGCCAGAATGACTTGCACACTTTCATCCTTCTTGGCGAGCAATCGCTCATGGTGTCTGTTATGAAACTCGTACTCATAGATGGCCACTCCCTGGCCTACCGCGCCTTCTTCGCCCTGCCGCCCGAAATGGCCACCAGCAAGGGCGAACTCACCAACGCCGTCTTCGGCTTTATCTCCATGCTGCTCAATGTGATGCGGGATCACAAGCCCACGCACATGGCGGTAGCCTTCGATGTCGGGCGCAGCTTTCGGCACGACAAATTCGAAGATTACAAGGCCACCCGCGAACGCATGCCCGATGAGCTCTCTATTCAGATCGACCGCATCAAAGAGCTCATCGACGCCTTCAACATCCCCGTCTACACCGCCGAAGGCTATGAAGCGGATGATGTGCTGGCCACCCTGGCGCATCAGGCCGAGCAGAAAGACGCCAACGCCCTCATCACCACCGGCGACAGAGACCTGCTGCAAGTGGTGGATGATAAAATCTGGGTGCTGACCTCGGGCCGCAAATTCTCCGACGTCATCATCTACACGCCCGAAAAAGTGCGGGAGCGCTATCATCTGGAGCCGAGGCAGATCGTGGACTACAAAGCGCTGGTGGGCGATAAATCGGATAACATCCCCGGCGTGCGCGGCATCGGCGACAAGACCGCAGTCAAACTGCTGCAACAGTGGGGAGATCTGGACAACATCTACGCCCACATCGATGACATCACCCCCACTCGGGTGCGCAACGCTTTGATCAAAGGCCGCGAGGATGCTTATCTTTCGCGGGCGCTGGCCACCATCGTGGACGTGCCGGGCGTCGAGCTGGATCTGGCCGCGTGCGAATTCGGCGATTACGACCGCAAGCGCATCCTGGAGCTATTCACCGAGCTGGAATTTCGCACCCTCATCCCCCGGCTGCCCGATGCGCCCGGCCAGGGCGGGCAACAATTGGGCCTGTTCGGAGATGCCGCGGCTCGGGAGCAGAAAGCGCCCGGCGGTTATCGCGCCATCGTCACCCCCGCCGATCTGGAGGACATCCTGCCCAACCTGAGCCAGGCGGAGCCCCTCACATTCGATGTCGAGACCACAGGCGTGGACAAGCAGCGAGCGCATCTGGTGGGCCTGGCGCTGGGGTGGGGAGAAGGCCCGGACGCTAATGTCTACATCCCCGTCAACCACACCGACGGCGATCAACTGGATCTGGCGCAGATTCAGGAAAAAATCGGACCGATGCTGGCGAACGAGGACAAGACCAAGCTGGCCCACAACGCCAAGTTCGATCTCATCATCTGCCGCCGCCACGGGCTGCCCGTCCAGGGCCGCTTCATCGACACCATGATCGGCGAATTTCTGCTGGACCCGGGCAGCCGCAGTCTGGGGCTGAAAGCGCTGGCTATCAAATATCTGGGCGTCGAGATGACCCCCATCGCCGATCTCATCGGCAAAGGCCGCAACCAGACGACCATGGATACGGTGTCCATCGGCCGGGTTACAGACTACGCCGCCGCTGATGTGGATATGACCTGGCGCATCTGGGAAAAGATCAGGCCGCAGTTGGAAGAGACGGGGCTGATAAAACTGTTCCAGGAGCTGGAGATGCCGCTGATCCCGGTGCTGGCCGATATGGAGATGCACGGCGTGCTGCTGGATGCGGATTATCTCAACCAAATGGCGCGGGAGCTTCGCTCCCGGCTGGCGCAACTGGCGGGGGAGATCTACGATTACGTGGGCTACGAGTTCAATCTCAATTCCACCCAGCAGCTTTCGGAGGCGCTGTTCGGCTCGCTGGGGCTGCCCGCCAGGGGATTGAAGAAAACCAAGAGCGGGCATTATTCCACCGCGGCCTCGGTGCTGGAGGGCCTGCGCGGCGCGCATCCGGTGATTGATTTGCTGCTGGAATATCGACAGTTGACCAAGCTGCTGAACACCTACATCGAGGCCCTGCCGCGGATGATCAATCCGGAGACCGGTCGCATTCACACCTCGTTCGACCAGACGGGCGCCGAAACCGGGCGCATTTCCTCCAATAATCCCAATCTTCAAAACATTCCTGTTCGTTCTGAACTTGGCAGACGCATCCGCAAGGCCTTCATTGCTCCACCCGACCATTATCTGTTGGCGGTGGATTATTCGCAGGTGGAGCTGCGCATCCTGGCGCACATCTCGGGTGATGAGGCCATGCTGGCGGCCTTCGCCCAGGGCCTGGATATTCACGCGGCCACCGCCAGCAAAGTCTACGGCGTTCCCATCGAAGAAGTGACTTCGCAGCAGCGCTCGGTGGCCAAAATGATGAATTTCGCCACCTCGTATGGCGTCAGCGCCTATGGCCTGGCCTCGCGCGCCGGCATCAGCATGGAGGAGGCCCGACATTTCATGGACACCTATTTCGCCACCTATCCCGGCGTCAAACGCTATCTGGCCGAGACTATCGCCCGGGCCAAAGAGCAAGGCTATGTGGAGACGCTGCTGGGGCGGCGGCGTTACTTCCCCATCCTCAGGGCGGGGGTGCGGGCGTCGCAGCAGGCCCGGGCCGCGGCCGAACGCGCGGCCATCAACTTCCCCATCCAGGGCTCCGCCGCCGACATCCTCAAAATCGCCCTGCGCGAGGTGCACCGCAAGCTGCGTCAACAGGACTTCGCCGCCCGCATGATCCTGCAAGTGCATGACGAGCTGGTGCTGGAGACGCCCATCGCCGAGATGGCGGCGGTGGTTCCGCTGGTGGTGGAGACCATGGAAGCCGCTTATGAGCTGAAAGCGCCGCTGCGGGCTGATCCGGAATATGG
>JALSPL010000494.1 GCA_026985975.1 Anaerolineae bacterium
GGATGGCGCGTTGCACGGTCAGCCGCCTGCCGAGCCCCTGATCATCACCGAGAACGGCCATCGATTTCTGGTGGATTTGCGTTCGGGCCAGAAGACCGGTTTCTACCTGGATCAGGCCGCGAATCGGGCGGCGCTGGCGCCCCGCTGCGCGGGCAAAGAAGTCCTCAATGCGTTCAGCTACACGGGCGCTTTCGCGGTCTACGCCCTGGCCGCAGATGCGAAGCATGTCATCAATCTCGATGCCAGCGCCGAGGCCCTGACCCTGGCCGAGGCTAACCTCAGGCTCAACGGCTTCACGCCCGACCGCTGGGAGACCATCCAGGCCGACGTCTTCAAGCAATTGCGGGCGTGGCGGGATGCGGGGCGTCAATTCGATCTCATCATCCTGGACCCGCCCAAATTCGCCGCCGCGCGCGGCCATCTGCAACGGGCCGCGCGCGGCTACAAGGACATCAACTGGCTGGCCATGCGGCTGCTGCGGCCCGGCGGCCTGCTGGCCACCTTCTCCTGCTCGGGCCTGGTCAGCGCCGTTCTGTTCCAGAAAATCCTGTTCGGCGCGGCCCTGGACGCGGGCCGGGACGCCCGCATCATCGGGCATTTTCATCAGGGCCCGGATCACCCCGTGCTGCTCACCTTTCCCGAGGCCGCTTACCTCAAGGGCTTTTTGCTGCACATCGCCTGAGCCACCCCCGTCATTCTATGCCATCAGGATACGTTTGCAGCCACTGCGGAGCGCCCGTCTCACCGGCCCAAAATCGCTGTCACCAGTGCGGCGCCGAGATCGATTGGGAAAAAGCGGTCGGCCGCGTCAGTTACATTCGCTATCTGCCCGCCGCCCGTCGCCGCCGACGTCGCCGACGCCTCCTCCTGGCGGGCGTCCTCCTCATCCTGATGCTGAGCCTGGGCGCCTGGTGGGGCTGGCGCGCCGACGGGACGCAAAATCGCTGGCGCAGCGGACGTCAGGGCCTGCAACATCTGCGCAGCGGCCAGCTCGACGCCGCCCGCAGAGATTTCGGGCGCATGGTCGCTGTTGGGGAGAAGCAAACGCCCGCGTCCTCCCCAACGCCCGCACCGTCGCCCACCCCCGCGGTTCCGCTCGCCGTCCAGCCTCCTGCATCCCCCACAGCAACTTTCACCCCTGCCGCCAGCTCTGTCCCTGCGCCGACATCCAGGCCCGAACCGGAACCGAGTCGGGCTCAGGCATTGATTCAGCTTGCCCGGAAAACGGGCCAGCAAAATCCCTGCGGCGCCGCCGATCTCTTGCAGCAGGCCCTGGATTTCGAAGATGCGCCCGCCATCGAAGATCTGCGGCAAAGCATGGAGGCTCGCTGTCAGCAACTTACGGTCACGCCGCCCATCCAACTGAACTCCCCCCTGCCGGCGCCGCCGGGCCAACGCATCGCCTACACCGCCTACGACATTCCCTCCGGTCTCTACAGTATCCGCACCTGGAATCTGAACGACCGTCTGTTCGGATCCAAACTGGCGGATTGGGCTATGCAGCCCGCATTCGGGCCGGGCGGCAGCCTCATCTTCCGCTCCGTTCGCTCCGACGCTCCCGGCATTTATCTGCGCTCGCCCGGCGGCGACTTGCGGCGCATCACTCAAGGGCCGGACGACCGTTGGCCCCGTTGGGGACCCGGCGGCGGCCAGATTCTCTTCACCTCCGCCCGGCGCAGCCCCGACGAAAGCCCTCACATCTATCTGGTCGACATCGACACCGGCGTTGTCGAGGACCTGGGCTCGGGCCAGCGCGCCGACTGGTCCCGCACCGGACAGATCATCTTCAGCGGTTGCGACGCCGGCGGCCGCAACTGCGGTCTGTGGCAAATGGATCCCACCAGCCTGCAACGCACGCAACTCACCGCCATCCCCGATGACAACGCCCCGGCGTGGTCGCCCGATGGCCGCTACGCCGCCTTCATGTCCAGCGGACGCGGCCAGGGCTGGGATGTCTTCATCCTCAACGTCCAGACCGGATTCATCATCCCCACCGCAAGTCATCCCGCCCAGGATGGCCTGCCCGCGTGGTCGCCCGATGGCAGAAGCATCGCCTTTCTTTCCAACCGCGATGGCGATTGGGGCGTCTACATCTGGCGTCTGGATGATCTCACCACCTCTCGACTCTTCTTCATCGGCGCCGAACTGCCCAACTGGCAGCAGGCCGGACTCGATTGGGGCTCATAAAAACGACATCTCGCCAGCAGGACAGGGAACCACAGCTCCTCTCAACCTTGACGTCCCTCTATCCTTGCGCTATACTTGTCTCAACTCCTCGGGGAGTAGCGCAGCTCGGTAGCGCGCTTGGTTTGGGTCCAAGAAGTCGTCGGTTCAAATCCGGCCTCCCCGACACAATTTGCGGGCATGGTGTAGCGGTAACACTAGAGCCTTCCAAGCTCTCGTCACGGGTTCGAATCCCGTTGCCCGCTCTCCTCAATCGTGAGGTGATGGTCATTTGAGCAACCCATGACTGTCACCTTGCTTTTTCGGGGCCCTAGCTCAAGTGGTTAGAGCAGCGGTCTCATAAACCGCCGGTTTCCGGTTCGAGCCCGGGGGGCCCCACCAAGCCGTTAACGCCGTTCCTCATGCAGGGCGGCGTTTTTTCATGTCCGGGCCAAAATCATCTCCGCTTCGCCTTCCACTGGCAGACGGGCGAGCTCTCCGGCGGGGCCGCGCACGGTGAGAAACAGCGCACCCACGCTTTCCTGGCGCAGATCCACCCCCATCTGCGCCAGCGGAATCGCAAATTCTGCCAGACGTTCGCCCAGGGCGACGGGAATCGGCCCCAGATTCACCAGCGAGCCGTTCTCCTGACGGAAGAGAAAGGCGGTGCTTTGCTTTTGACCCAATTGCACCTGATACGCGCCGCTTTCGGTGATCAGATGCAGCGTCAACGCAAATTGGGCCACGGGCGCGGCCAGCTCGATACGGATGTAGAGGTTATCGGCGTCGTTTCCATAGCGCAGGGTCTGGATAACGCCGCCTGCTTGCTGCATGGCTCCTGTCGAGGCCGCAGGACGGATGACTTCGGCGTCGGCCCAGTGGATGCCGGGATCCGGGGCCGCCACCAGCCGGGGCGTGATAAAGCGCCGGGGCGCGGGCGGCTGCTCGGGCATGCCGGCAATGGGGCGGGCCAGGGCTGCGGGCGGGGTGATGTCCATGGCCCGATAGGCGGCGCTGAGATAATCCCGGAACAGTTCATCGAACAGCGCATCTTGCTCACTGCTGTTGCGATGGGAATACCACCAGAACCAGTCAGAGCCCTCGGCCGCGAAGAGAAGCTGCTGCACCTGGCGCAGGCGTTGGGCTGAAGGCGCGCTTTCCTGTCGCCACAGCGCATAGGCCTGACGCAGATCGCGCAGCAGCGACCAGGCCGCGATGTGCTCCGGGTCGCCCATCCAGGTGCTGAAATCCCCCATAATCCAGCTTCCCGAAGCCAGTTTTGGCAGCGTGTCCACGGCGGGATGCCGGGCCAGATGCTCATCGGGGGTGACAGGCGAGAGATCGGGATGTTCGCTGAGACGGCGATAGAGCTCATTCAGAAACACATCGCCGTTGTGTTCGTAAGTCTCCCAGGCGTTTTCACCATCGAGGATGACGGTGATGAGGGCGTCTTGGCGCTGACCGAAGTTACGGGCAATGCGCTCCAGCCGAACGATCATATCCTCGGCCGCCTGCGCTCCGGGCAGATGCTGGTAGACGAAGCCGATGCGATCGGAAAGATCGTGATCGCGGAAAAGAATCGTTGCATCGCCCTTTTCGGCGCTCAGTCGCCAGGGATGGTAGAGCAGATCGCCACGCTTCACCATGCCCCCCTCGTCCCGCTCGAAATAAACGTCCAGGCTTTCGCCCAGAATGGCTTCATCGGTGGCCAGCCATTGCAGGCCCGCTTCCACAATCAGGGGCAAAATCTCGGGCGCGACCGCGCCTTCGCTGGGCCACAGGCCGGCGGGCGCTTTGCCGATGACGTCGCCATGCTTCTTCACCGCCCAGCGAAGCTGATCCCGCGCATCTTCCGGCGCCCGGAAGGGCGGATCGGGGACGGGAAGGCCGGGGCTGGGACGTCGAGCGATGTCGCTATCCACCAGCAGGGGCAGGATGGGGTGATAGAAGGGGACGGTGATGATTTCGAGCTGGCCCGCCTCGGCCAGACGCCGCCAGGTTGGCAGCGCCTGGGCCATGATTTCCAGATGGGTTTGCATCAGCCTCTGGGCTTCGGCGATGGTGAAATTTTTGCCCTTTTGCACCAGTCCCGCCAGAAAGGCGTCGCTCTCCAGCAAGTTGGGATCGGTCCAGGCCAGATTAAACCACACCAGCAGATCGCGATAGGTCTGGGTGGAGAAATAATCGACATTCATCAGGGCCAGATGCCGACGGTTGAGGATGGCCTCGTAGGGGGGATAGCGGCGGATGATGTTGTCCCAGTTGATGCTGAAGCACATGTTCAGCATGTAATGTTTGTCATCGGGGCTGAAGAACTCCTGCCCGGCCAGGATCATCAGCCGATCCCTGAGGGCGCCGCGGGCGTAATCCTCAAGCTGCTCGGCCAGCGAGGGCGTCAGGGTGAAGGCCACATGCACATCGGGGTGGCGGGCCAGCACTTGGGCCATGTGCAGGTAATCCTTGACCGCATGCAATCGCACCCAGGGCAGGATGGCGACATCGCCGCCCGGTTGTCGGTAGAGAGGCTGGTGCATGTGCCAGATGATGGCGACATTCATTGCTTGGAAGATAGATATCTCACGTAAAGGAGCGAAGGCGCGGAAGGAAACACCAAGGCTTCGCCAAGAAAATCAGGCTGAAATCCCGCCATTGTTGCTGTTTCCCCACCAGACATTGCTGACTCCGACTTTTTCATGGAGACCATTATCAGTTGTTGACTGTTCCTAACAGCCAGCGATGATGGGCCCAGACAGACTTGATCTGCCAGGGCAGGCGGGCGTGGTCCAGCCAGGCGTATTTGATGACCCGATCGTAGAGGTCGGGTTGCTGGCCCAGATAATAGGCCATGGTGTTCCATTCCCAGCTATCGCCTGTGAACTGGTCTTCCAGCTTCTTGCTGCGAATGCCCAGGCGTTGCAGCACCTCGTTGGCGGGCATGACGGTGTCGGGCCAGGGGGGAACGTCCAGCACGCCGCTGGCGATGATCTCCACGCCCTCGTTGCGCAGCGTCCAGCGCACCCGGTCGATGTCAACCCAGCGTTCGTCGATGGTGTCGAAAAAGTCCTTGTCGATGACGTGCTTGCGGATCCAGTAGCCCGCCTGGATGCTGTTGGGCATGGCCACGAAGACCAGCTTGCGGCTGATGCGCGCGAGTTCTCGTAGCAGGGCCGCGGCGTCGGGCAGATACCACAATGCGGCCCAGTTCCAGGTCATGTCGAAGCTGTTGTCCGCGAAGGGCAGACGCCCCCAGCTATCGGGCGGGATGACGTGCATGTCGGGCGTGAGATCCAGTTCGCCCCAGATGCGCTGCACGGCTTGCGCCCGCTCGGGGATGTCATCCACCAGGCTGACCCGGCAGCCGCTGCGGGCCAGCATCACGCTATTGATGCCGGTGACGCCAGCCATGCCATAGATGGGCGCTTCCAGCACCGTCTCCAGCGCGTAGCGCTGCCGCAAGTTATCCAGAAAATCATTGAGGACGAAGCGTTCATACACCAACCCCAGTCCTTCGTTGTAGTCGGTGAGATATTTCTCCCAGATGGGCCGTTGGGCCTCGCCTGTGCCTGTGAGTGTAATGGTCATAGCATCATGATTTGAGAGAGATTGGAATGTATTTATCGATTAGCAGTATAATGAGAGTGAGGCAGGAATGCAATAATACCATCAATCCTCATAAAAGCCTGTCATTACCACTTCTGGAGGCCCGAACCATGACCATCTATGACAACATTCTCCACAATGGCCGCGTCATTCCCAAAGAAAACGCCTGTTTTCCCGTTTACACCCCGTCGTTGGTGGGCGCTCTGGGCGTCTATGAGACGATTTTGGTGAAGAACGGACGCTATGTCGGCATCAGGGAGCATCTTGAGCGACTGTTGCAATCGGTGGCGGGCGCGCAACTGAGATTGCAACCTGACATGAATGCGCTGCTGAAGTGGTCTTTTCTCACGGTCATGGCCAACCGGCCCGATGGTCTGGTGCGGGCGCTGGTGATGGATCTGGGCAATGCCTACGCCGACGTCTATTTTTATGAGATGTCCTATGCGCCGCCCACGCCCGATGAGTACGCCCACGGCGTGCCGGTGATCCTGTATCAGGGCGAGCGGGCCATGCCCCTGGTCAAGTCCTTCAACACGTTGGTGCCGGGGCTGGCCCGCAAGGCGGCCAAAGCTGCGGGCGTGCATGACGCCTTTTTGGTCAACCGCGATGGCGACATCACCGAGGGCTCTAATTGTAACGTGTTCATCGTGCAGGATGGGACGCTGGCCGCGCCGCCTTTTGGCGATGTGCTGGAGGGCACGGTGATGCGGCGGGTGATGGCCCTGGCCGCGGAGCTGGCTATTCCCTTCCAGCGCCGCCGACTCCCCGCGACCGATATTCCCCAATGGCGGGAGGCGTTCATCACCTCGACGCGGCGGGGCGTGCTGCCCGTGCGCCGCGTGGGCGATGTCGTCCTCGGCGACCCCGGCCCCATTACTCGCCAGTTGCACAAAGCCTATTTCGATTGGGAGAGAAAGGTGCTGGGCGGATAAATTTATCTGAACCGGATTTCCAGATGATCCTCTCGGTAGCGGGCGCCCGTCACTTCCTTGCCCGAAAGGGTCGATGGCAGGCTGATGTGCCGTTTCCAGCCGCCGATGCGCACGATCAGTTCATCGTTGGAGCCGCGGTGCAGGTTGACATCCCCCTTTTTCACCAGTGGCAGGGGCAGGAGCAAGATGTAATCGTCTCCGACCTTGACCAGCTCCTGAGCCTTGCCTCGATAGTAAATGCGGGTGGGATCGTCATCGCCATAGACTTCCTGCGCCATCCGCTCCAACATCTTGCTGCCGACCACTTCGGCGTCCAGCAGGGGGACGGAGAAAATGGGCAGCGGCGCAAAGGATTCCTCGATGATGCGGGCGTAGTGGGCCTGGCGCTCCTTCCATTGTCTGAAGTAGGGGTCTGCGATCTCGCCCGGCAGGCGGCGGTTGCTGATCACTGCATCCACGGGTAGGTTGTAGAGATTGAGATAGGTGAACGCCCGCTGCGCCTCTTTGATCACCATCTTCTCCGGGTTCACCACCATGCGAATGCTGCTGATGTCCCGATCAGTCAACAGCGCTTCCAGCTTGCTCAGGTCTCGCACCAGG
>JALSPL010000495.1 GCA_026985975.1 Anaerolineae bacterium
CAAGACATTTTCTAGCGGTGATTACCCATAAGTCGATAACAAGGCCCGCTTGCCACCGCTCCATCAGACTTTCGAGGTTTGCGATACCTCGAAAGTCTACGATCGACGCGGCTTTTGTAAGATATGGGTAATCACCGCATTTTCTACTTCCTTTCATCTTTTGGAAAGACAATCATTTGGCAACGCCCTCAAGTTGGGGCAAAATAGGTCTATGACCGCATTGACTATCTGGTATCAGGGCATGAAAGGCAGCATCCGCCCCATCGTTCACTTCCGCCGCGACCGCTATTGGGAGGTGGATGCGTGGCGGGGCTTCGCCATCACCATCATGGTCATCTATCACCTGATGTGGGATCTTTACGGGCTGGCGGGCTGGAAGATCGAGATGTACAAGGGCTTCTGGCATTACTGGCAGCTCGTCACCGCCACATCGTTTATCGGGTTGGTGGGGGTCTCCATGAGTCTGCGGGCGGGGCGGTTGCAACAGAAGGGGAAGCTTCGCTTTGCGCCCTTTTTGCAGCGGGGCGTGGTCATTTTCTCCTGGGGCATGGTCATTAGTCTCGTCACCTTTTTCTATGCCCCCAGCGGTTTTGTGCGCTTCGGCATCCTGCATTTCATCGGCGTTGCCATCATCCTGGCCTATCCTTTCCTGCGTTTTCGCTGGCTCAATCTGGTTCTGGGGGCGGCGCTGCTGCTTGCGCCCCGGCTCATCCTCTGGCGGCATGACGCCGCCTGGCTGGAGTGGCTGGGGATGATCCGCTCTCCCCATCCCGCCTTCGATTATTTTCCGGTCATCCCCTGGCTGGGCGTGGTGCTTATCGGCCTTTTTGTGGGCAACATGCTTTATCCCCGGGGCGAACGGGCGTTTGCCATGCCCGACTGGTCGCGTTTCGGGCCCGTGCGCTGGCTGGCGCTGGCGGGCCAAAACTCCCTGCTCATCTACCTCATCCATCAGCCCATCCTCATCACGGTTTTGATTTTGGCGGGCGTGATCTCTTTGTAGTCGAAACGTGGTCGGCGACGCCTCGCTGCGCCTGCATCATGTTAATTCTCGATATTCGTCTGGTCCTTACTTTGTTACTGGCTCTGCTGATGCTGGCTGCGGCCGCGGGCGCATGGTGGCAACATCAGCGTCAGTGGGCCCACAGCCGCCAGCGAGATGCGGTGGCGTGGGAGCACGCGCCCCTGGGCATGATGTGCGTGCGCGCGAATGGTGCGCTGGAGGAGGTCAATGATCTGGCCCGGATCTGGTTGCATATCCCGGCCAATGCCCGCCATCTGCCCCCGGATGTGGGGTGGGATGAGACTTTGCTGGAGGATGTAGAGGCTGCCCTGACCCAAAAACAGACCCGACAGCGCACCGTGGCCCTGCCCGACGCCCGCACCCTCACCTGGCGCATCGTGCCGCAAGAGGAAATCGCGTGGGTTTTCTTACAAGATGTGACCCTGGCCGCTCAGCGGGGACGGCTGGTGGATTTTTTGCTGAAGGAGCTTTCCCACGAGCTGCGCACGCCCCTTTCCATCATCCTCACCAATCTGAATTTGCTCAAGATGGGAAACCTGCCCGCGGACGCGGCCCAGGAGGCCCTGGCCATGGCCGAAACCGAAGCCCGGCATCTGAGCGCACTCATCAACGACATGTTCCAACTGGGACAATTGGAAACCCGAGAGCGCCTCGTCCTGCGCCCCCTGGATCTGGCCGAGCTGGCGGGGCAGGTGGCGGCGGAGATGGCGCCCGCGTTCCAGACCAGGGACATCGCCCTCACCCTGGCCGCGGCCGAAGACCTGCCTCTGGCCCTGGGGGACGCCACCTGGCTGCGGCGGGCCCTGCACAATCTATTGGATAACGCGCTCAAATTCTGCGAACCTGGCGACGCCGTCCAGGTGCAGATTCAAACCGACGCCGCGGGCGTGCGTTTCCAACTGTGCGACACCGGCCCCGGCATCCCTCCCGACCATCTGCCCATGGTCACCCGGCGCTTCTATCGCGTGCAGCCGGAAGGCGCGCCCGGCAGCGGTCTGGGCCTGGCGCTGGTGGCCGAGATTCTGCGCCACCATCACAGTCAGTTGCAGTTGCAAAGCCCGCCGCCGGGCCAGGAGCGCGGCCTCTGCGCCTCATTTGTGCTGTCCGCCGCGGGAGGGGATGACGAATGAAAACAGTGAAACAGTTCATCCGCCGCTTCAAATGGCCGCTGCTGGCCGGATTGCTTTTGCTGGGCGTCTGGCTGTTGCCCCTGCGCGGACAGGTGGTGGTGCAAACGCCCGCGGGCCAGGCCGCACAACCCTGGCCGCAGATCAACCTCTCGCCCGCGCCCTTGCAACCCGAAAAGCCCCTGCGCATCACCCTGCGCGATCGCCAACCCTGGGCCAATGTGCTCCTCACCTGGAACGGCGCGCCATTCCAGCCTGAAGCTTGGAAGCGCATTGAAAAAGATGAACCGCCGTGGGAATGGCAATGGACGATTCCCGAACCGGGCCCGGGCGGCGAGATCATCTTCTACACCGATTGCCAGCAGGGCTGCCAGGAGCGAGGCCGCTGGCGCGTGGGGGAACTCGCGCCTCCGGCGCCCCTGCCGCCGCGCGTTCCCACCAAACTGGGCGTGGTCTTCCCCAACCCGCAACGGGATTGGCGCGGGCGCAGCGGTTGGGTGGTGGAACTGACCTACGCCCGCCAGCACGACCAGCCCTACTGGGGCGTGGATGCTCTGGCTCAGCGGGTTGTGCGCGATGTGCGACAGGGCCAGCGGGTCATCGTGCGGGTGGATTTCGCTCAAGGGCAGGCGCTGCCGCCTGCGGGAGATGAGGCGGCTCTGGCCGAATATCTGGCCTATCTGCAACGCCTGGCCCGAGATGATCGGTTGCAGGAGGTGTATGCCTTGCAACTGGGCTCGGGCTACAACGCCGCGGGCGCCAATAGCGCCGCGCCCGACCATCCCGTCACGCCCGAGTGGGCCGCGCGGCTCATCAACGGCTATGGTCTGGCTCCGGAACGCACCGATAACGCGGTGCAAAAGGTGAAAAACGCGCGGCCCGATTTGCGCATTCTGGTGGGCCCCATCCAACCCTGGAGCGCGGATCAGACCGGTGACATTCCCTACCGCATCTCTGCGCCCTGGCTGGATTACTTCAACACCCTGGTGGCGCGCCTGGATGAGGCGGCGCGGGCCAAATCGGCCGCGGGCCAGGCCCTGATTTTGCCCGATGGCTTTGCGGTGCAGGCTCCAGGACGTCCCCACGCGCCTGGCCTGACAGAACCCGAGCGGGCGCAAGAGCCCCGCCGCGACTTGCATCGGCCCTCATGGGGCCAGGCTCAGGCCGGTTTCCGCATCTATCGCGATTGGCTGGCCATCATCAACAGCCACGAGAGCACGCGCGGTCTGCCCCTCTACATCACCTCCACCAACACTTACACGCCTGACGATCCCATCCTGCCGGCGCAAAACTATCCGCCGGGCTGGCTGCAAGCCGCGTATCAGGAAGTTGCGTCTCAGCCTCAGGTGCGCAGCCTCATCTGGTTTCTGGATTACGACGGTTCGGGCGACCGCCGCTGGGATGGCTTCAGCCTGAGCACGGGCTTCGGGCAGATGTATGAAGCCGCGCGGGATTTCGAAGAACTGCTGGCGGGGGAATGACCGGCGGCGGGAGCCGGTGGAGATACAATCGAGATTCGGTGGAGATTCGAGGTGTATTGAAGGGCTTGGGTGGAACTTTTTTCGAAATTTGTGGCGGATCCCCGTAAAAATACGGGGGACAGAATGGAAATTGGGTGGTATGCTGAAGTTAGCCCCTGGCAATCGGGCCGGGGATCTACGCCCCACATTCAGTGTTGTAGTGTAAAATGATTTTGATCTTTTTTTGCAGCTTATTGGCCTTACTATTCTACCGTTATTACCACAATCGAAGTGTCCGCAACAGCATCTTATACAAATGAATCTCGAGTGTTTGGATATCCTGGAGAAATCTGGCGTGAGCCTATTGAAAATACATGGACATGGGGATACCCCCAGGGCACAACTTTTGCGAGCTCATATTGGAATAGCCCGTTATGTGATGATGATCCAAATGATCCAGACTGGACGTTTTATTTTTATCAGTCCTACGAATGGTATTCGCGTAATCCTGACGGATTGCGTTGGACTTCTGACTCGACACAGGTGTATTTAGCCTTCATGGCGGCATATGGTGGGAATCTCAATGGCTATGCCTTCACATGGAACGAAGCACGCCTTTGTATTGGCACCAACGGCGTTACTGCTGCTGGCGGGACAGATAACGTTAAGAATAACTTGTTTCTGTCACCAAACCACTAATTGAAACAAAGTGGAGCTGTGTTATGTTGTTTCACGTACAAACAAAGTAGCATGGCTCCATTTTTACATGTCACTTGAGAATCACAGCAGACTAAAGAGGGAGAGCAATTATGAGTATTACGCTCGTCAAGATTCTTGCTACCACAGCACTAGGAATCCTGGCCTATATCAGTATTCGCGAAATAGATAAGCATTTTCCTGCTCCTCTGGGGTCGATTGCACTGATAATAGCCAGCGGAGTAGTGATGCTATTCTCTTACTTTTTGTTGTTTTGGTATGTTTCCCTTACAGTTGGGAGAGTGCTTGGTCCTTGGGATCAGTGGATGGCATATGCCCCTCCCTTGGGATCATGGCAACGTCAATTGAATGACTTTTTTAGTCAAGATATCCATCAACACGCTCTTGCCTTCATAGTTACGGGAATGAGTATGGCAATTTTTCTAGTGGGAGCATTCCGAAGGAGAGCCGCCATGCTTTACAAGCTTGCTTTGTTTTTTGCAAGCACTAACTTGCTATTTCTATTGATAGATGTGGCTACAGTAATCCTGCTTGCTGGGCTTCGTGCGGACGAGAGGATTGGATACCGGCAGATATCGCCTGACTTGCTGACTACTTTCGCACTACTGGTAATGTTGTTTTGGGCCCAAGCACGTATAGCTTTACGATCTTCCGAGTAACAGTAATATGCAAAACGTCGCAGAGGTTAGTGCGCAGCCTGATCTGGTTTCTGGATTATGATGGTCGGGCGACCGCCGCTGGGATGGCTTCAGCCTGAGCACGGGCTTCGGGCAGATGTATGAAGCCGCGCGGGATTTCGACGAGTTGCTGGCGGGGGAATGACCGGCGGCGGGAGTCGATAGGGGGCCATCGAGATTCGGTGGAGATTTGGGGCGTTTTGGGCGTCCGGAGGGGCTTGACGTGGAACTTTTTTCGAAATTCGTGGCTAAACCCCGTAGAAATACGGGGGACAGGTGCCGAAATGGATGCTATGATGAGGGTAGCGCAGCCGTCTTGCCTGTGTTTCCTGATTCACTCAGCTCTAAGGAGGTTTAACCATGAAGCGCTATCTTCAAGTCCCCACTCGTATTAGCTATCTTTTGCTTGTAGTAATGTTGTCGCTAACGTTCGTAACGTCTGCATTAG
>JALSPL010000496.1 GCA_026985975.1 Anaerolineae bacterium
TCATCCCAGTAAATGATTTTGAATCCGCCCGCGTTTTCGATAGCGTGCTTGTAGCCCCAGCCCTTGGCGATGAAAGGCGCTCGCCGCCAGCCCGTTCCCGCATACAATTGGTAGTGGCGAAATTGCCTGACGCCATCCACATCGACCGCCACCCGGGCGTTGACGCCGTCATAGCCCACCGATTGCACCCGAATCTCGGGCTCGGGTCGGCCCTTGCGGGCGCGAATGCTGGAAAGATAGCGAAAACGCCAACTATCAGGGGCGTTGGGCGCAATCAGATCGGCGGCTGCATTGATGCCGCCCAGAGAGCGCAGATGCTCCTCGGTGCGAATTACCGTGGTCAGGTCTTTTTTCAGACGTCGGTGCACCGCATAATAGCGCCAGCCGATGACGCCGGCGAAGATCAACGCCGCCGCCAGCAGTGCGGCCAGGATCTTCAGCAGCATCCGCAGCCAGCGAGACATGGGCTTTTTGGTGGACAGGATAAGAACCTGTTCTTCTTCCGGAGGCAAATAACTCATAGCCGTCTATTTTAGCACAAAACAGATTGGGGACGATGATGCGGGCAAAGGTCTTCAATGTCTCGCAAATGCGATGAAAAATCGTCTCGCCCGCGAATGGATTGACGAAGAGGAGCGAAGGGAGTATGATGCAGAGGTCGCAGGACAACACTTTTCCGCACATTTCTTCTCTCATACATGGAGTTCATCATGAAATGGGTAACCCGTTCGCATGTTCATGTCGATCGCGTGGCGTGTCCCTGGTTGATCACCCGCTTTGTGGATTCGGAAGCGGAATTCATCTTTGTTCCCAAAAGCCAGATCAACGAAGTGGCCGAGGAGACCGGCGCCATTCCCTTCGATGCGCCCGGCGTCGCATTGGGACACCATGACGGCAAGTGCTCCTTTGAAACCATCATCGAGCATTATGGGCTGACCGACATGAAGGGGTTGATGCGGCTGGCGCAGATCGTCCATAGCGCCGATGTCAAAGCAGATCGGGACGATGATCCCATCGCCGCGGGCCTGGAAGCCATCGCCGTGGGCTACAGTTTGCGTTTTCCCGATGATTATGAAAATCTGGAGCGTCAATTCGAAGTCTATGACGCCCTATACGCCTGGTGTCGTTTGCAAGTGCAGTCGGCCAGGTAAATTCGAAACGATCGCAGGAGGTGCGTTATGCACATTGTCATCACCGGCGGAACCGGACTCATCGGCCGGGCGTTGATTGATTATCTGCTGCCCGCCCGCCACGACATCACCGTGCTTTCCCGCAGGCCCGAACGGGCTGCTCTGCCCGACGACGTGACGGTAGTCGGCTGGGACGGCGTCAGCGCCGAGGGCTGGGCGCATGTGGTGGACGGGGCGGACGCAGTGATCAATCTGGCGGGCGAGAGCATCGCTGGCGCGGGGGCGCTGCCCGCCCGCTGGACGCCCGCGCGCAAGCGCCGGATTCTGGAAAGCCGCCTGAACGCCACCAACGCTGTGGCGACCGCCATTGCCCGGGCCCGCAACAAGCCGCGCATGCTGGTGCAGGGCTCGGCCGTAGGCTATTACGGCGCGCAGCGGGATGATACGCCGCTGGATGAGACCGCACCGCCCGGCCGCGACTTCCTGGCCGATGTGGTCACGCAGTGGGAGGCGGCCAGCGCAACTGTGGAAGCCATGGGCGTGCGCCGGGCCATCGCCCGCACCGGCCTGGTTCTCAGCGCTGAGGGCGGATCACTGCCTCCGATGCTGCTGCCGTTCAAGCTCTTTCTGGGCGGGCCCCTGGGCGATGGACGCCAATGGCTGCCCTGGATTCACATCCGGGACGAGGTGCGGGCGCTGGCATTCCTGATGACCGAGCCGCGGGCGTCGGGTCCGTTCAACCTCGTCGCTCCCAACCCTGTCACCAATCGCGATTTTGCGTCCATCGCGGGCCGGGTGCTGAGACGCCCGGCATTCCTGTCCGCTCCCGCCCCCATTCTGCGGCTGGCCCTGGGCGAAATGGCCACCCTGCTGCTGGACGGACAGCGAGCCCTCCCCCGACGCCTGCTTGATCTCGGCTTCCGCTTCGATTTCCCCGAATTGGAGCCAGCGTTGAGAGACTTGCTGCTTCGTAAATAAAGTTATGTTTACGTCATTCCGAAGGAGCGCAGCGACTGAGGAATCTCCCCGTCTGCAAACGCGAGATTCTTCGCTCCCGTTGGTCACTCAGAATGACACAGACGTTTTTTCATTCTTATTGGCGTGCAGCCGCTCATGGCGCCTGCTTCGTAAATAAACGTTGGCGTCGTTTGCAGAGGCGCTCTCGAAACAAACGTTGGCCGAGCGCTCAACCACGTAATGCGTAAAACGTAAGACGTGATGACCTTACGCATTACGCATTACGTTTTACGGGCTTGGCTGCCCTCGCCAGATTGGCTTGCACATTTTCATTCCTTATTGGCGTGCAAATGCTCATGGCGCCTGCTTCGTAAATAGAACGCAGATGGCGCAGAAAAAGCCGATCTACGCAGATCAAAAAAATAAAATCTGGATGATCTGCGAGAATCTGCGTAGATCAGCGACATCTGCGTTCCCTCTTTTCGTCGTTATGTGGTGAGCAATTGCTCATGCGTCTGTTTCAGAAATAAGCAGATTTGTTGTAAAATGTTTCCATAACAATTCCCCCGCCCATCCCCCGCGTTACATTCCCCCAAATTCTATGAGAAAGCGATTTCCCCCGATCGCGTTGCTGCTGGCGCTGCTGTTCGCGTTTGCAATTGTTCTGACAACGTCGGCCAGCGCCCCCGGCCCGGCCTGGCGCACCTTTGGTCCGCTGGACGGCATTGAAGCCAACTGGATATTCGACATCGCTCAGACGCCCGACCGCGCGCTGTGGTTCGCCACGGACAACGGCGTGTTTCGTTTCGATGGCGCCTGGGAGCAGAAAAACGCGGGGCTGCCTGCGGAAATGGCTCTGAGCCTATTGACCGACCGCGATGGCGCGCTCTGGGTCGGGACCGCCCATGGCCTGGCCCGGTGGGGAGCCGACGGTTGGGCGTTGCAGGGGAAGGGCACGGAACTGGAAAACGAACGCATCAACGCCCTGCTGGTCATGCCCGATGATGCGATTCTGGCCGGAGGCGAGACGGGCGTCTTCATCTGGTCTCAAGCGCATGATTGGCAACGTCTGGCGGGACTGCCCCTGTCCGGCGCCGATCATCTGGCGCTGGACGCCCGCCAAAATCTGTGGATGGCCCAGGGAGAGCAACTTTTCCGGCATGATGACGCTGGCTGGATAAAAATCCCGCTGACGGAGGAGGACGCCGCCGGTTTCAGCATCACGGCGCTGGCTGCGGACGCCTCAGGCGGGATGTGGGCGGCCACAGAATCCCGCGGCATCGCCCATCTGCTGGATGACGAAATCGTGTGGGAGACCACCGTCGGCGGATTGCCCACCGATCGCGTTCTGTCCCTGACATGGACATCTGACGGGGATTTGTGGGCGGGAACCAACGGCGGCGGCGTCGGGCGGCTGGGCCCCAAGGGCTGGCAAACGCTGACCATGAGCGACGGGCTGGCCGCCGATTTCATCAGCGCCATGTTCGAAGACGCTGACGGCGTGCTCTGGTTCGGCACAGCCGCGGGCGTCTCCCGCTACGCGGCCAGCATCTGGCGCACCTGGCCCGACGCCGCCCGGGCCCCTCAGGGACAGATCACGGCGCTGGCCGCCGCGCCTGACGACACGCTGTGGGCGAGCGCAGTCAATGACGGCCTTTACCAATTGCAGCATGACGTCTGGCGGCGGATGACGCTAAAGGCCCGGGGGCGGCCGCTCTCGTTGCGCTTTATCCAAACTCTGTTTGTGGATGACGCGGGCGATCTCTGGATTGGAACCCAGGACAGCGGCGTCATTCAGTTTGACGGTCAGCGCACAAAAATGTTCACCGTCTCCGATGGGCTGGCCGGAAATTTTGTGACGGCCATCGCCCGCACCAGCGATGGGGCCATGTGGTTTGGCACGGCCTCATCGGGGCTGAGCCGATGGACGGGTGACGCCTGGCGCACTTTCACCCGTCACGATGGACTGATCTCCGATGAAATCACGGCATTGCTGGCGGACGCAGACGGGAGCCTGTGGGTGGGAACCAAAACGGGCCTGGCGCACTATGACGGCGACGCCTGGCGGTCCTTCAGCGCCGATAACGGGCCGGGAGCGCAGGAAATCACGGCGCTGGCGCAGGATGAAACGGGCGCGGTGTGGGTTGGCGTCTGGGGAGGAGGCGTGAGCCGCTGGCAAGACGGAGTCTGGCGCAAGTTCGACGCCCGCACGGGGCTGCTGGCTCCCGGCGTCGAGGCGTTGTTGGCCACGCCGGGCAGGCTGTGGATCGGTGACGTCAGCGGTCTCAGCGTGTATGACGGGCGCTCATGGCAACACTTCAGCCACGCCTCTGGCTACAGCGTGGGACGGGTGTATGCGCTGGCCGCAGGGAAATCGGACAGAGAGACGATCTACCTGGGCGGCGATGCGGGCGTCATCCGCTACGCGCCGGATCATACGCCCCCCACATTGCAGACGCTGGCGGTCAACGGTCAGAGCCCCGTGCAGGGAGAAGTGACCGCGCTGACAGATTCCGAGGTGCGCATCGTGCTCCAGGGCAAAGATACGCTCAGTTCCCCCGATGAACTGCTCTATCTTTATCAGTTGCAAGGCGTGGATGACCACTGGCGGCAAAATCGAACGGCCTCGGTGACGTATCCCTCGCTGGCGCGGGGCGATTATGTATTCCAGGCGCTGGTGCGAGACGCCAACATGAATTATTCGCAGCCGCTCACCGTCACGCTGCGTGTGCGCCGCTCCAACGCATTCATCTGGGTGCCGGGCCTGGGGCATGTGCGCCCCGAGTTCGCACTCATCGGCGTCATTTTTCTGACCTTATTCGCAGCGGTGGTGGGATACGCCTCGTGGAGCACGGCGGTGCGCTGGCACATGCGCCAACAGGCGGTGGAGCGGCGCTTCAACCCCTACATCGCCGGCAGCCCTATCCGCTCCAGCGACATGTTTTACGGGCGCAATGAGTTGCTGCAAAACGCCGAGGCGGGCCTGGCCCATAACAGTCTGATGATCTACGGCGAACGGCGCATCGGCAAAACCTCGCTACTCTATCAAATGCTGGAAGATCTGCGTCAGTTGCAGGATGACAAGTTCAAGTTTTTCCCGGTCTTTGTGGATTTGGAAGGCACGCTGGAACCTGTTTTCTTCCATCATCTCATGGAGGGCTTGCTGGACGCCCTGCATGATGATCTGGCTGATTTTCCCGCCGCAGAAAAACTGCAATACCATCGGGTGGCAGATGATGTGACGTACACCGACCGGCACATGCGCCGAGATCTGCGTCAGATCGTCGCTTATCTCAAAAAGCGTCACGCCCGCATCCCGCGCATCGTCTTTCTGCTGGATGAGGCTGATATTCTCAGCACGTACAGTAGCCTCACCCAGCAGCAGCTCCGGCGCATTTTGCAAGACACTTTCGCCCGCAATGTGGGCGTCGTCATCGCCGGCGTGCATATCAGCAAGGCCTGGGATCGGGTGGAATCGCCCTGGTACAACATGTTCGTCGAGGTGGTGGTGCCGCCTTTCAATCGCTACGAGTCGGAATTGCTCATGCGAGAGCCGGTGTATGGCTTTTATGAATGGCAGGAGGAGGCGGTGCGTTTTGTGTGGGAGCGCAGTGGCGGACGTCCGCATCGCATTCAGCAGATCGCCCGCGAAGCGGTGAATCTCATGCTGGACGAACATCGACGGCGCATCACGTTGGCGGATGTGCGCCGGGCCTACGAGCGCATCGTGTTCGCCGAGAAGCATTAGGGAGCGTCTTGTTTCGCCAGGCGGCGTCCTGTCGCCAACGTCCCCCGAAGGTGGCTTGCAAGCTGCTTCCGGTGGCGTTCGGGCCTGCCGAACACAGTTGACTGATTACCGAACGCTGCGCTTGCGACCTCGGCGGAGGCGAATGAGCCTTCCCAACTCATACTCGATGCGCCCCTGTCGTTTTTCGCAGATACATCGACAAAATGGTAGAATGGGAAACACGTCACCCGCGTAGCATGGTCGCACGACACATCTTTATGTCACCTTACTTTCTTGTTGGACTCTTCGCCGTTCTGATTTTCATCGGCCTTGCCACCTGGCGCACCAATCAAATCCTCAAAGTGTGGGAGCCGGAAGAAAACCTGTTGATCTCCCCGCCTGAAAATCTGGCCCGCCTGGCCATCATTGCGCTGGCGGTGGGACTGGGATTTCTCAGCGGCGAGAGCTTCCGCGCGCTGGGCTGGCTGCCCCGCCATCCCCTGGGCGACATTGTCATCGGCATTGCCGCGGGCGTGTTGCTGCCCCTGCTGCTCTACTACCCCTCCAAATGGGTGGAGACCCATCATCCCGAGTGGTATTCCGATGTAGTGGTGCGCAGTATTCGCCCCCGTAGTCGCAGCGAATGGCCCTGGGTGATCCTGGCGTTATTCCCCATCGCCCTGATGGAAGAGCTGCTGTTTCGCTCCCTGTTGCTGGGCGCATTCGCCCCGCACGTCAATATCCTTTATTTCGTCATCGGCGTATCGGTGATTTTCGGGTTGTTGCACATGCCCCAGGGAGAATGGGGCGTCATCGGCGTGATATTCGTCAGCCTCATCCTCAGCGTCCTCTTCCTGTGGCGAGAAAGCCTGTTGGTGGTGGTCATCGCCCACTGGCTGATGAACGTGATGCAGTTACTGCTAGACGCTCTCCCTCTTACCAGGTGATCGTATATTGCCCCAGCAAAAACAACCGCTTGAGATACGCCATTAATTGTAAAATTGGAGATAAATTATGTTTGACAATATCGCAAAATCGCTGTCTGTTTTCACCATATTCATCGCGTTGTCCTTTCTGACGGGTTCGACTGTTTCTCGGGCGTCAGGAACAGCAGATGATCCGTTGTCGGAAACACCGTTCGGCGTATACATGTTCAAATCAAACAATCATATCGCCGGTGGCGAAAATTTGAGTCATATTGGCGTCCAATGGGGCAGCATTTTTCTGCGCTGGGATGAGATAGAGACAAGTCCGGGCGTATACAACTGGACGCAGACAGATCATATCCTGGCCGATAGCAGCCGCCTGGGATTCAACACAATCGTCACAATTATCGGCAACCCGGATTGGGCCGCCGAAACCCATTGCGGTCCGATTTACGAAGAGCATTTGCCCGACTTCGCCCGGTTCCTGACCGCCGTTACGCAACGCTATAGCGTCCCTCCCTACAACATTCGATATTGGGCGTTGTACAATGAACCCGATAACGCCAACGCCGCTCCTCAGTACGCAGACTGGCTGGGAGGATGCTGGGGAGCCCATCACCCCAACGCCCTCTCCGATGCCGGGGGTGCGGCTTACGCTCACATGTTAAGCTATGCTTATCCTGCAATTAAAGCGGGAAACCCCCAGGCCCAGGTGCTTTTAGGCGGATTGGCGTATGATTATTTTGCGACAATCGATAGAGATGGTTTTTTTGATCCATCTTTCCTCGACGATTTACTGATTGCAGGCGGTGGACAGTATTTTGATATAATCAATTTTCATTATTTCCCGTGGTTCAGTTGGCGCTGGAAGGATGATTCCAACGGAATCGATATTTATAACCGCAGCATTGTTTTCAAGTCCCGTTATATTCGCAATGAGGTTAAGCGTTACATTGGCGAAACCAAACCCATTATTTGCACAGAAACAGGAATAGGTTCAGCCGATCGCGAAGGAAACGATGTATCAGAACTCCAGGCGAATTATGTAATCAAGGCAATGGTTCGGGGGATGTATGCAGGCCTTCGGGCCAACATATGGTTTGAAGGCGTAGATGAAACATGGATACCAGGCGGTGCATTAATGAGGAGTATGGGGCTATTGACTGCTGATGGGGCGCCGAAGCCCAGCTACTACGCTTATCAAACGCTTGTTCACGAATTATCCGGCGCCCGATTCATACATGTGCGAGATGATCTTGACGCTGGCTATGAAGGCTATGTTTTTGAGACAAGCGGCTGGCAGAAAACAGTTCTTTGGCGTTCCGAAGCCGGCGAAAGCACAGTTTCTTTTCCTGTTCCTTCGCCCAGAGGTTTTGTGCACATCGTGGCGCCAGACGGAACCCGGATGAACGTTTTTGACGGCTCTGCCGCTGATATCGATGGCCAGGAGAATGGTTTCGTAAAAGTGGAAGTTTCAGAAACCCCTCGTTTCTATGATGTGTACAGGCAAGTTTATACTGTACATTATCCCATACAATTCTATTGACGGCGCTGTCAGTGAATAATAAGTGCGCCGACCAATAGGGGATCGGCGACGCGCTGGCCCGTAGCCGCGTCATAAAACCCCGCCATCAGCCTATACTCGCCCGGGGGCAAATCCGCGGGCAGGTTCAATTGGAAGCCATCGACGATGACATCGCCCGGCCGCCACAGCGTCGATGGCAGATAGTCGCCGCCCGGGCGATGATCCTGGGCCTGCGCCACTTTCTCACCGGCGGCGTCGTAGAGATGCAAAAAGCTGTGCCAGGCCGCACTCGGGCGCTGCACATCTCGCCAGAAGATCGTGACATCCAGCGTCCCGCCCGGCTGCGCCCGGCCCGACCAGTCGATGCCCAGCCAGCGCAGATCGTCGGTGTAGGGGGCCTCGTAGCTATGGGCGGGCGCAGGCTGCGGCCCCATCACCCGAAAGACGCCCACGCCCGCAGGCTGCACCCGATACAAGGCCTCGATGCCGGGCATGGGCTTGATGATGTAGACGGGACGTTGTGTGGCCAGGGCGCTCTTCAGGGTCATGTTCAGGTCGGCCCAGTCGGGCGTGGGCGCGATGAGAGGAAACAGGCCCAACATGCCGGGCGCGCGGTCATCGATTTGCTGCAAGTAAATCAGGGGAGCCATCTCATCCCGGTCGTTGCTCACCAGCAGGGCGTCATCGGCCAGGGGCTGGGCCAGGATGGTCTCCCATTGTTGGCGGGCGGCGCGATCGTGACTGCGATCAATCTGGGCGTGATACTGCCGGAAGTGGAAAAAAGGCAGCGCCAGGGCCAGCAAAGGGACGGCCATCCAGTAAAGCCGCCAGCCGGGCGAAGTCATGCGGGTGAACGCCTCGACGATGTAGGCCAGGCCCAGGCCCAGCCACAGCGTGGCGATGAGATACAGCGGAATGTAGTACACTGCGATATCCCCGATGCCGTAAAAAAGATTGAACAACAGCAGCAGGATGAAACTGACGCCCGAGAGTGCCAGCGTCAGCCATTCGCCCTCGATGAGCAGCGCAGCCAGGCCCAGGAGGATGAGAGCCAGCCCAGCCCAGGTGAAATGCGTCAGAAAAAGCTGGCCCGCGGCGGCCAGGTGCGTCGTTAGCGGCGCACTGCCGATCTCGCCTGCAAAGCCGACGCCCAAAATGAAGCGTAAAACCCCGGCCACGCTGTTATCAAAGAGATGCAGCGTGTGTTCTGGCGATAGTTGCAGGGTGAGCCAGGGACTGGCGGACGCCCGCAGGGGGATGTAGCCATAGAGCAGCAAGGGAGCCAGCAGCCAGGGCAGATTGCGCAGAACGCTTTGGGGGCGCAGCGCCTCGGGCCGGGCCAGGGCCAGGGTGATAACCACGCCCGGAATCAGGAAAATCGTGGTGAGGTGGTGCGTCAGGCTCAGGCCCAGCAACAACGCCACGGGCCACAAGGGCCAGGCGTCCCGTTCCCGGGCCGCAGCCAGGGTTGCGCCCAGGATGAGGGCGATAAAGGCTGCGTGCAGGGTATAGACTTCGGCCTGCGTGGCCTGAGACCAAAAAGTGGGATTGGCCGCAAAGATCACCGTCGCGATCCCGGCCAGCCAGCCCGCGCCCCGGCGCCATTTCATGCGGGCGATGAGTCGTTCCAGGGCCTCGGCGCTGAACAGATAAAACGCGCCTACGGCTACGCCGCCCCACCAGGCGCTGAACAGATTGGCTCCCCACGCCGGATTACTCCGGAACGCCCGCTCCCAACCCCAGCCCAAGATGTGAAACAGAGGGTAGCCGGTGGGATGGCTCAGACCTGCCAAAGGCAACGTGAACTGAAATTCTCCGGCGTCGCCATAGAGCAGCCCAGGCGCAGCCGTCATTGCATAGACGACAAACGCGGCCAGGCCGAAAAGCAAAGCGGGAAGGAAGTTTTTGCTACGCATGGAGAATGAAGAATGGAGAATGGGGTTTAGGTGCGGTTTTGTTTGCTTGTGATGAGGATAGACGAAAGGATTTTTCTTATCTGCTGGGTTTCATCCTGTAAATCGGCCATTTTCTCAGTTGGAACAATATCGGCTTTCACCAGAAGATGCAGCCAATAAGCCGTTTCGAGAGTTTCTTTGTGGGCAATGGACATTTTGGCAATAAAATCGGCTTTGCTTTGCGCTCCCTGCGCTTCATGAACGTTGGCTCCGATCGATGTCCCTGACCGCAGTAATTGTCTCCCCAGGATACGACCAACATTATCATTCTGAATGTAACGATATAGCTTGATGATCTGCAGCGCATACGCCGATGTTCGATGCACAATCTCATTGGATCGCGTCAGTTCTTTGGCCATTCTTCATTCCGTCCTTTTTCATTCTACATTTTTAACTCTTCACTCTTCATTTTATTGACAGCCAATCAAAGGCTGCGGCCAGGGTGCGGAAATCGCCCGAGACTTCCAGATACGCGTCCGTTGGGGCGATGATCTCGGCCGCTGAGCCAGGAGGCGTCCCCGCCACGCCCACCAGCGCCTGGGCCCGGCCAGCGAGCTGATCGGGAGAGGACGCCGATGATCCCAGTCGTTGCAGCGCCTGCACCAGCGCCGGGCTGACGAAATCCCCTGCGCTCCCCCGGGTGGCGATGAGTGCGATGCGGCCCGCCGGTATCTGATCGAGATAGTTCACCAGTCGCTCAACCTCGTAGGCGTTGGCCACGGTGTCGAAACCCTGCTTATCCAGCACCCGACCGCTTTTCGGGTCCAAAACGGTGACGTTATAACCGCGGCGACCGAAGGAGGCGTCGGTCTGCTGGCCCGAGCCGTCGGTCAGGGTGATAAAGGCCTGATCGAAAGCGTGGATGGCGATGTTCACCGGGCTTTGCACGCCCGTTTTGCCGATCATTGCCTGCTGCAATTTTTGGCGGGGGCTTTCCGCATATTTGAAATAAAACCACAGATGATTGACGCCCGGCCGCGGCGTGATGTCGAATTCGTATTCATGCCATCCGCGGCTGAGGACAGTGGTCGCGACGGTCTTGCCGTTGAGCTTGAGGGCGAGATGCTGCTCGGGCGCATCGGGCCAGGTGAAGGGCTGGGCGCGAAAGCGAAGCTGGCGGGGCGTTGCGTCCTCGCTGCGGAAAATGATCTGTGCGCGACGACCGCTGGCCCAGACGCCATCTGCTCCCCCCACATCGGGCTCATCCCCGGCCCAGCCCCCGGCCCGCCACAGATCGGTGTTCTGTGCGCCGAAATCCAGCGTCAGAGGCAGGGGGGCGCCCGGCGTCACCGCGTAAATCTGGATGCCGTCCTCGGCGATGATGGGCGCTTCGCTGTGGGGAATGAGGTCCAGCGCGGTCTGCTGACCGTCCCGCCAGGCGTCGGCGTAGGGCAAACGGCCCGGCACGGGAGGCAACATCATCAGATAACGCACCCCCCACAGCGTGATGACGTCATCGACCTGGGCCCGGGCCGCGGCCAGCGTCGTCTCATCCGCGGAATGCCCGGTTTCAGCGTCGGCGATGGCCTGCACCAGGGGCAAGCGGGCGAAATAGTCGAACTTGATGGGCGGGTTGCGGGAGGTGTTGCCCGAGATGATAGGCTTGTGATGCGCGGTCATGTAGTATTGGGCCTGGGTGCGCTCCACGCCCAGCACGCCAAAACTGTTGCGCCAGCCCATGGGGATCTGTAGCACCGCGCCATCGGGTTGGGCCGCGAGCTGCCGGATTGCGGCGGGGATGCGGGCGTCGGTGGTGGGCAGGGGCATGGCCGCGTGCTCGATAAAAATCCCTGACGCCAAAATCGCTGTTATCCCAAAACTGATCCATCGCATCCTCTCTGACTTCTTTTCTGAGGAGACCGAGGACCGGGGACCGGAGACCGACCGTATTGTCTTTTTCCGTCCTCCGTCTCCGGTCATCGGTCCGGATGCAAAATCCTCGGCCACCAGGCCTTGATGGCGTCGGATCAGTGTTATGAGTATCCAATACGTCCCCCAGGCAGCCAGCATGGCCAGCGTCAGCATCAGCACGATGCTCCAACGATTGGCGGTGCGATTACCCTTGACGAAGGGGATGTAATGCAACAGGATGAAGGGCATAGGAATGGAAGTTTCCAGCCCATCGAAATTGTAGAGAATGCGTCCGTGGATTTGCAGCAACGGCCCCAGGGTGAACAGGCCCGAGAAGATGGCGGCGATGACCCAGCCCCGGGCCTTCTTCCAGGCCGCTGCGGCGCCGATGAGCGCCAGGCCCGCGGTCACATAGCCCAGGAACACCGTGTTCACATCCCGGAAGGGCGCAGTTCCCTCTTGCACGGCCCGCAGCCGCGCAGGCCAATCCGTCCCCCAAATGGGATGCAGAGCGGTGGGAGTAAACCAGCCCGCCAGGTCGGCGGAGAGTTTCAGGGCGTCGCCCCAGCCCCGCAGCAGAAATCCGGCGTGGAGCATGGCCTTCACCGTCTCCAGAAAGTAGGGCAGGGTGAGGAGAACGGCCACAGCGCCAATCATCGCCAAGGCCGCCCAACGCCGCCCCACGCTTCGCGTTTCACCAATTTCTTCGTCTTGCTCTGCGCCTTTGCGCCTTTGCGTGAGGCTAAAGAGGGCGTCGCGCAGCGGGCGGGTCAGCAGCAAACAGAGCCCCAAAAAGGCCATGAATACGCCGTATTGCATATCCACCAGCAGATTCATGGCCCCGAACAGCCCGGCCATGCCCGCATCGCGCCACGCGGGCCGTCGCATCGTCCGCAGCAGATAGAGGACGAAATAGGGTAAAAACACCCAGCTCTGGATGTTGTAATGCCCGATGGCCAGATAGATCATGCGGTTGCTGGCGAAGGCGTAAATCATCGCGGCGACGATTGCCGCCAGACGGATGGTGGATAGCGAGTATTGGATATTGGATATTGGATATTGGATATTGGGGCGCTGGCGTGAATATCCAGTGCCAACTGTCCAGTATCTCAATCCCCACACCGCCAGCAGATAGGCTCCAAAGCCCGAAAAGATGATAGTGAGAAGATTGAGGATGTTCGAGGCGAAGGGCCAGTTGGCCGCCACGCCCAGAGGCAAAGCCAGAATCGCCGCCATCAAATTATAGGAATAGAGGATCAGCTCCATGCCCAGGGGATAGAAGATGTTCTGGCTGAAGAAAATGCTGCTGTGCAGGTCCAGAGCCGCGTGCTTGAGCCACCACATGGACCAGATGAAGGTGTATTCATCGTAGGCCCAGGTGTCGGAGCCGGGGACGCGCGTCGACAGATGCCGCAGCACGGGCCAGGCGGCGATGGCGGCAAGGATGGCCAGGAGACCCAAAAGCCAAAAACGAAGACGGTTGAAACGCATGTGGAGGAAGCTGGGTTCAGTAATTCAGGATATGGCGTTCAGCGCATCATTGACAATTGCCAATTCTCCAGGATCGTACCACAGCGCAAGGGAAATCCCAACGTTTTATGATATACTTCCGCCTATGCACACTCTTTACGCTGTTCAAACCCGCACGCATCCCGGCAAAGTGCGGGAGAATAATGAAGACGCCTTCGGTTCGGTGCTGGATTGGCGCGAAAAACTGGGGCTAAGCGATGAAATTTTGCAGCTGCGCGGGCATCTTTTTGCCGTGGCCGATGGCATGGGCGGGCACGCCGCGGGCGAGATTGCCAGCAATCTGGCCATCGAGACGCTTTTCACCGAGTATTACACAGGCCCGTGGCAGGGTCCGCGGGCCACCTTGGCTGCGGCCATCTCCGCCGCCAATCAAACCATCTTCGAGATGGCGGGGGCCAATGCGGAGATGTCGGGCATGGGCACCACGCTTGTGGCGGCGTTGTATCAGCCAGAGCAGGGGATGATCGTCAATGTCGGGGACAGCCGGGCCTATTTATTTCGCGCTGGCAAAATCACTCAGGTGACGCGAGATCATTCCTGGGTGGCGGAGCAGGTCAACAGTGGTATTCTCACTGCCGAAGAAGCGGCTCATCACCCTTTCCGCAATGTCATCACCCGATCGCTGGGTAATGAAGCGCATGTCGAGCCGGCGTTTTTTCAATTGCCGCCCCAGCCCGGAGACACGCTGCTGCTTTGCTCTGATGGTCTCAGCAATCAGGCGTCGGACAAAGAGATGGCGAGCATCCTGCAGGCATATCCGCTGGATGAAGCCGCGGACCGATTGGTGGAGCTGGCCCTGAAGCGCGGCGCGCCCGATAACGTCACGTTGATTCTTATTCGCGTCGAGGGAGGCGTGCAGCGACGATCCAAATCCTTCCTGCCCTGGCTGGCGCTGGTGGCCGCCGTGATCATTCTGGGCGGCTTTGTGTTCTGGTCGCTGGGCCGACAATCCGCCTCGCCGACAGCGCCAACAGAAACGCCCGGCGTGCCTATCGCCACCTATACGCCCGTTGTGACGAACGAGACTCGATCACTTTCCCCGACTCCTGCCATCAAACCGGCGGCAACGCCCTCCCCCGCCTCAGCGGAAAACGCTTCGATCTCCGTCAGAGTAGCTTCACCCGTCGATGTGGCGACTATCGGCGTCAAAGACGCGATTTTTCTATCCGCCCAAAAGTCTGATGCCGGGGCCCCTCTGTATTTTGTCTCGGGCGAGGCGACTATCGATCCCGCCTCTGAGGATGAAGGCGTCGATGAGTTGGTGATCGGCGCCAACAATGATGCGGGTGATGCGATTTCTTTCTCCGCCACGTTGGATAAATCGCATTATGTCATCACACGCCCTCCCGCCGGAGGCCGGTTGACGCTGATCGGGTATATGCAACCGACTCAGGGCGGGAAGGTGATAGAGCCTCTGTTGTTGCTGGCGCCTTACAGTGCTGACAATCAGTTTGTCGTTTTGTGGGAAAAAGATGATGATGCAATCCAGACGTTTTGGAAGCAGTTTGGATTGAATGGCGTCGTGCGCAACGAGTTGGGCTCGACTATCATGCAATTGAATTGAGGCGCCGCCCTCTCATCGGCGTTAGCGCCAAAGCATTCTCTGAGACGGCCATCCCGCCTGAATCAGCGCATATCGCACATTTCACGCTTGGTAACCGTCTAAAAACGGCTCTCCTGAAAAAAGGCCGGAATCAACAGCGGCGGCAGAGAAAACAGCAAAAATGATGGGGTTTCCCCCGATTTTTCTTGACGAAATCCTGGTATTTTTCTTTGCGGCTTTGTGACTTTACGTGAGATCAATCTTTTTTCAGTTGATCCAATTTTAGACGCTCTCTTATCGCCCCATGACCGAAACGCTTTCCGCCAAAGATGCGGCCCGATTGGTCGCAGCTTTACGCAAACATGATGAACTCAGCCATCGCCGCGTTGGGCCGGGCGAATTGCCGCCCGCGATGGCCCTGCTGCGGGCCTGGCAGGCGCGGCGGCTGGCCCGCACCTACGCCGATTTCCTGGCCGACGACCGTTACGCCCCGGCATGTCGTTTTTTCCTGGACGAAATTTATGCCCCCAGAGATTTTTCGCAACGCAACACCGACATCATCCGCATCCACGATTTCATGATGAAGTTCATTCCCGCCCGGGCGCTGAAAACCCTGACCCTGGCCATCGAACTCAATCATTTCACCGAAGCGCTGGATGATAAACTACTGCGCGTTTTGCTGGACGAAGTCGGAATGACTGACAGCCTTTCGGAGGAGCAATACGCGGAAGCCTATCGTTTGTGCGACAATTATGACGATCGGGTGAAGCAAATCGATATGATCGTCGCCATCGGCCGGGATCTGGAAAAATTGGTGCGGCATCGCACCATCGGCTGGACGCTGCGCCTGGCCCGCGGGCCCGCCTATCGAGCGGGCTGGAATGAACTCCAGGATTTTTTGGAGCATGGCTATAGCGCGTTTCGCCACATGGGCAATGCCGACAAATTCCTCAACGCCGTACATGATAGGGAGTTGCAGATTCTGAACAACATTTACAGCGGCAAACCGCAGCCGTTCGACATCTGATGCGTCAGCCGAAATAATGCTCCAGCGCCACGACCATGTGGGCGGTGGCGTAGCTGTTGTTGAGAGTGAAGATGTGGATGCCGGGGACGCCAGCATCCAGAAGTTCACCGGCCTGATCGATAGCCGCGGCGATTCCGGCCATCTGCTGATCGGACGAGCCATCGGGAAAAGCCACCAGGGTTTTGGTCAGATCGGCAGGGATTTTAGCGCCGCAAAGCCTGGTGATGCGGTCGATCTGAGAATACTTGGTGATGGGAAGGATGCCCGGCACGATGGGAACGGTCACGCCCGCTCTGACGGCCATATCACGAAAACGGAAGAAGTCGGCATTGTCGTAAAAAAGCTGGGTAATCACCAGATCCGCGCCCGCATCCACCTTCTGCTTGAGATGCTGAATGCTCAGGGCCATATCCCGGGTCTCGACATGTCCTTCGGGATATCCCGCCACAGCCAGCGAGATAGCGTCGCCATAGGTTTCCTTGAGAAAAGCCACCAATTGCCAGGCGTATGTAAAACCATCGGCGGCGGGGCGAAAGGCGGACTCGCCGCGGGGGGGATCGCCGCGCAGCGCCACCAGGTTTTCTGCGCCCTCGGCGATGGCCCGATCTACATACGCCCGCACGCTCTTCCGGCTGGCCCCGACGCACGTAAAATGAGGCGCGGTGGTGACCTCGTATTGTTGACGGATATCTCTGACCAATGACAATGTATTGGTTTGGGCGGCGCCCCCCGCGCCATAAGTGACCGAAACAAAGCCCACAGGATATTGCATTAATCGCACCAGCTCCGCATCAAGATGGGCCCGCCCCTTGGAGGTTTTGGGCGGAAAAAGTTCGATGGAGAGAACGGGGCGACGGCTTTGCTGATAGATATCACGGAATTTCATAAAGACGTCCAGGGTGAGGGATGGGGTGGGTGCAAAAATTTGAAATTTACAGGCGCTGCCGAGCGGCTTCGAAGAGGATGACGCTGCCCGCCACCGCGACATTCAACGATTCGACGCCGCGGGCCATGGGGACGGCAACAGCCTCGACTCCCGGCCATTGATCAACAATCCCCGCCCGCTCGGTCTCTCCGCCCAGAATCAAAGCGCTGGGCCGTGACCAATCGACGTCAGTATAAGTCAGCTCGCCGCGGGCGTCCGCAAAATAAACGGAGCGTTCCGGCAACCAGGCCCGCACCTGTGCGACAGATTTCGCTTCGCGAAGGGCGATGCGGAAATGTGCGCCCATTCCTGCACGCAGCGCCTTGGGCGACCAGGGATCGGTCACGCCGGGCATGAGGATAACCTGTTCGGCATCCGCGGCGGCCGCGGAGCGCAACAAGGCGCCCAGATTGCCGGGATCCCGCACGCCATCCAGCACCAGCGCCAGGCCCGCATTGCCGGGCGGCAGTTGCGGAATGGCCGTAACGGCTGCAACCCCTTGAGACGAGACCGTGTCGCTAATGCTGGCAAAGAGCGCTGGCTCGACGCGCAAAAGCTGCGCCCCCGTCTCCGCCGCCAGCGCCAACAGTCGGGCGCGCCGCTGTTCGGCCTCGGGCGTAAAGAAAAAAAGCGCCGGGGAAAATCCGGCGCTCATACTGTCAGCAATCAGGCGTTCGCCTTCAAGTAGTATCTGTTGCTGTTTGCGCCGGATGCGCCGTCTTTGCAAAGATCGGGCGAGTTTAAGACGGGGATTGGCGGCGCTGGAAATATCGACGATGTGCATTTCCAGGAGAATGCAGGCCTAGCTGAGGGACTGCCGGGCCACCTGGGCCACGGCCTCGAAGGCTTTAGGCTCATTCATCGCCAGATCGGCCAGGATCTTGCGATCGAGCTGAACATCGGCCTGCTTGAGCCCATACATGAATTTGCTATAACTCATGCCATTCTGGCGACTGGCGGCATTGATGCGGGTGATCCACAGACGACGGAAATCGCGTTTGCGACGGCGGCGATCGCGATAAGCGTACACATGGGCGTGAATCATGGATTCATTGGCGGTCTTGAAAAGCCGATGCCGGGCGCCGTAATGACCTTTGGTGAGCTTGAGAATTTTCTTATGTCGGACACGGGCGGTAACGCCACGTTTTACGCGTGTCATGGGAACCTCGTTTTAGGACTTTGATTTGAGACGGGGGCGCTTGATTATTTGAGATAGGGGGCCAGTTTTTGCAATCGACGTTTGTGGCTCAGATTCTCATCGGTGAGAAGTTTGTCGAACTGGCGTTTGCTGCGTTTGGGGCTGCGGCGCTTGAGATGGCCTTTTCCTTGCTTGTGGCGTCGCAGTTTCCCGTTGGCAGAGAGCTTGAACCGCTTGGCGGCTCCTTTATACGTCTTGATTTTAGGCATTTTATAACTCCTGACAAGTAAAAAGGGAGCTCCTCAATAGAGCAGCACCCTCTAAGATAATTGTGTACGGAAGTGCTGGAATTTAGCCGGTTTTTTCAGATTTCGGCCTGACATCCTTTTTCTGAGGGGCGGGTTTTGCCGACGCCGTCTTTTTGACTGGCTTGCCTTTGGAAAGAGGAGCCAGAATCATCAGCAGGCTGCGCCCTTCCATATTGGGGCGGATTTCAACTTCGCCGACATCGGCCAGGCGGGCTGCAAAGTCCTGCAGGATTTTGAGCGCCACCTGCGGATGCTGTATCTCGCGGCCGCGAAAACGCAAGCGAACCTTGACCTTGGCGCCGCTCTCCAAAAACTTGCGGGCCTGACGCACACGAACATCAGTATCGTGTTCACTGGTCTTGGGACGCAGGCGAACTTCTTTGATCTCGATTTGTTTTTGCGCTTTTCGCGCCTGACGCTCCCGTTTGGTTTGCTCGTACTGATATTTTCCGTAGTCGATCAGGCGGCAAACAGGAGGCTTGGCGCTGGGAGCAACTTCGACCAGATCCAGCTCGCGTTCTCGGGCAAGCCGCATGGCTTCGGAGGGCGTCATGACCCCCAACTGTTTGCCAGTTTCATCAATGACCCGAATTTGGGGAGCTCTGATCTGTTCGTTGATACGCGTACGCGGCGTACGACGTACATTTCTTCGTTGATTACTTTTCCGCTTGGCTATGTTGCCTTTCTCCTGTTGTGTTGCGGTGGTGACAAAAAGAATACACTTTTGCGGCTAAAAACTCACACAATCGCAAGATATGAGGAGTGATTTGCGATTGGCAAGCATACCATAATAAGATACGAATGGTCAAATATGAGAGGGGGGCGGATCAAACGTCGATTGTTTGCGGTGGCTATCCCAAAGCAAAAATGCTTCGGCCGCGGTCAGGCCCGCTGAATCAACAGGAAGAACGGTGTTGACATGGGCTCGGGCCACGGTCAGGGCCCAGATATCGCCCGCTCCGGCCTGGCGCAAAGCCCGACCGCAGGCCCGCAATGTGGCTCCGGTGGTGGCCACGTCGTCGATGAGGAGTAATGTCTCGCCATGCAGCCGAACGCCATCGACAGGGGCGAAAGCATCCGCGACATTTTGCAGACGCTGATGTCGATTCAGTTGGGCTTGCGGACGGGTGTAGCGAATGCGCTGCACCAGATCAGAACGCAGAGGAATGGTCAGCTTTTTCGAGACTTCCGCCGCCAGCAGTTCACTTTGATTGAACCCACGGGCCGCCAGTTTTTCAGGATGAAGGGGAACAGGAACCAATCCCGCAAAAGCAAGCGGGCGCTCCTGAATATACCCCACAAGGTAGCGGGCCAGAATGGGCGCCAGGGGGCGGACGTTATGGTATTTCAGGCTGCGGATTCCCTGGGCGATGGGGCCGTTATAAAAGAAAACGCCGCGAATGCCGCGTAGCGGCTCGGGCGGATCCTGACGACAGTGCTGACACAGGCCGCGAAGGGTGAGCGGATTGCCGCAGCGAATACAAATGCTATCGCCGACGGGTTGCGTTTCATGCTGACAGGCGTCGCACAGCCATGACCCCAACCGTCCGCAATAAACGCATCGGGGCGGGAAAACAACATCCAGAACCGGACGAAGTCGAGCGCCGAGGGCTGAAAGAAACCGCATGGTGACAGAAAAGACGGTTTTTCAGTGGAAAAATTTTGGATCGCCTGAAAAAAGCTTTGTCTCACGCCAAGTCGCAAGGACGCAAAGGAAAATATCAGGGTTTCGCCAAGAAAATATGGCTGAAACCCCACCATTTTCGCTGTTTTCTCTATCGTCGCTGCTGATCTCGACCTTTTTTCAGTGGAGCCAATTTTGTAACTGCGCAGATCAGGCTTTTTGCGCCATCTGCGTGTTTTTTACGGAATAGTGACGAAATTTTATTGGGGAAACCAGGTGTTCAGCAAATCGAAAATGAATGCTCTCAGATCATCCCCCAAAATAAGTAAAATAGCGAGGACGACGATGGCGATGAGCAGGAGGATGAGCGCAAATTCGATAATACCCTGGCCACTGGTGGAAGGGGCGGGCGATTGTCGGGACATAGGGATTTCGAGGGGTGCGATTATGACGGATCGGAGGGACGAAGACGATCGGTCTGGCGAGGAGGCGGCTTGATCGCGGGCGCAGCGCCATGGCTAAAGGCCAGGCGAAAAACAGTGCCTGCTGCATGAAATATCTCTTTCTGTGATATTTTGGAGGCGCCGCGGCGACGATCGGTGAAAACGATGGGCGTTTCGGCCACAGAAAAACCGGCTTTCTGCACCCGCCAGAGCATCTCCAGCAGATAAGAATAGCCATCAGCCCGGATGCTGTGCGGATCTACCGCCTCCAGCACGGCAGCCCGATAGCATCGAAATCCGGCGGTGCAGTCGTGAGCATGCAGCCCCAGGACAGACCGGGCGAACAGATTGGCGCCATGGCTGAGCAGCCGCCGATGCAGGCCCCACAGACGAACGCCGCCGCCGGGCACATAACGCGAGCCAATAGCCAGATCGCAGGTCTCGGTAAGACGAAGCAACGCCGGGATGTAGCGAGGATTATGTGAGAAATCCGCATCCATGGTTATGATGCGATCATAACCGTGTTGCAGAGCATGGGTAAAGCCGGCTGTGTAGGCTGTGCCCAGCCCCAGTTTGGCTGTGCGATGAATGACCTGCACGCGCGAGTTTTTTTCGGCAATGGCGTCGACCACCTCGCCGGTGCCGTCAGGCGAATTGTCGTCAACGATGAGGACGTCAACGTTTTCCTCAAGGCTCAGTATGCGCTCGAGCAGGGGTGAAACGTTTTCCGCCTCATTGTAGGTGGGAACAATGACGATGGTTTGAAAAGATGAATTCATAAAAGTTAACGACAAAACGCATTTTTGCGTTTGGATATTCTCGTCTGAAACGAGACGCTGCCGGATAGATGGCGGCATCATAACCGCGTCATTCTAGCACAAGAGCGGGCGAGTTCTCAAACCATTGACTGAGGATACTGTTCACTGGTTATTGTTTTGGGGCTTCGCCCCAGTTCGAAATGCCCCGGCCGATGACAGTTTCTTTGTTGTATTTGTTTTCTTCGTGGTATGCTTCAAGGCACCGGGGAGCATGAGGCGTTCATCATACAATCCCGGTCCTCTTCTATTCTGGAGTCTGGCAAAAATGAAATTACGCCTGGATTCGTAGGCATCATATCCAATGATCTGACGAAAATAGACCACAGGACGAAGATTGACGAAAAAGAATCGTCACTTTTCGTCTACATTCGTCCATTTTCGTCTCACGGGAAGAGATTATCAGTAACAATCCGAGTGAAATTGCGTTCAAAGCAAAAAACGCCAGTGTCCCACCTTATGACGCAAAAAGTTCTTGTCACGCTGCGCAAACAAAAATGGGAGGTCGAGCCGGAGCAAAGCGCCCGGCAGGTTCTGGCATCTCTCGACCTGGACCCCGAACGCTTTCTCCTCATCCTCAATGGCGAGATGGTGCAGGAGGACGCCTGGCTGCGCGCGGGCGATCATCTCAAGCTGGCGGCCATCATCTCCGGCGGCTAACGCCAATCCAGAAAGATGGATCGCCTGAAAAAAGCTTTATCTCACGCAAAGACGCCGAGGCGCAAAGAGAAATATCAAGGTTTAGCCAAGAAAGTCTGGCTGAAACCCCACCATTCTTGCTGTTTTCCCGCACGTCATTGCTGACTCAGGCCTTTTTTCAGGGGAGCCAAAGATAATAGCGCTACGAGAGATAGAGGTCGGGGACGAGTTGGGCGAAATCGGGCCCGCGGTCGATCTCCCAGGGATACACGATCCAGCGATCGGTGATAGCGCCGTAGAAATCGGGCTGACGGTCGGGAAAACGGGAGCGACCGGGCTTGTAGTGCAGCACGCAGGTGGCGGGTTTGCCGCCCGCGGCCTCGACGCGACCCCGCACGGTGTTGATGGTGCGACCGCTGTCCCACACATCATCCACGATCAGCACCTTGCGCCCGCGCAGCAGCGCGTCGCTGGGAAATTGCAGAAAAGTGGGCCAGGCCAGCTCCTGCACGTCGGGCGCGGCGGGAAACGCCACCGCAGCGATGAGTACATCGCGAATATCCAGCGCCTCGGCCAGAATCCCGCCCAAAACGATGCCGCCGCGGGTAATGATGAGCAACGCGTCGAATTGTCCGGCGATCTGGGGCAGCAGAATATCGGCCAGCGCGTCTATGTCCTGCCAGGAAAGCGCTTCGCGTTCCATGCTTCCTACTTCCACCGTCCGGTCTTGATGGCGACGATCAGCTTGTTTTCCAGGGCTGTCAGCGCTTTGTCAGCATCATAATGGCTGGCGACTTCATCCAGATCGGCCAGATGCTGCTGCAATTCGGCGTCGCCGCGATCCTGGCGTCGGGCCTGTTTGTATAGCTCGATGGCCTGCTCGCGTTCGCCTTGCAGCCATGCGGTCAGGGCCAGGTTGTAGCGGGCCCGCAGATAGGAGTCATCCTTTTCCAGGCAGGTCGTCAATTCCTCTGTGGCGGCGTCCAACTCGCCCCGCAGGATGTCGATGTAGCCCATGTTGTTGTAGACATCGGCCCGTTCGGAGTCCAGCTCCAGAATGCGGGCGAAGGCTTTGTGCGCATCCTCCAGGCGATCCGCTTCGTAGTAGAGATAACCCAGCGCCACAAAGGCGTTTTCGTTTTCAGCGCCCGCGGCCAGCGCTTTTTCCAGCGTCTCGATGGCCAGCTCGTTCTTGCCGGCGCGGTAATAAGTGAAACCCAGCGCCGACAGATAATTAGGATCTTCGGGCGCAGCGGCCGCGGCCACCCGCAGATTCTCCTCGGCCTGGGGCAAAAGCCCCTGATCCGATTGCAGCACGCCCAACTGATAACGCGGGGCGGGATCCTCCGGATCCAACTCGATGGCCCGTTTGAACGCCCGCATAGCGTCTCGGGGCTGATCCAGCGACAGATAAGTCATGCCCAGCGCCGTCTGCACGGGCGCCGTTTGCGGTAGATCGGGGGCCAGCCGCCGCAGCGCCTTGCGCGCGGCCCTGGGATCTTGTTCCACCTGCGAGGCGATAGCTTCAAGTTGTGAAAGAGATGCGTCAGTCATAATGTTCCTCGGTATGGGAGTTGGGGGCGGACGGCCGCGCGTCATAGACGCCGCGACGGTCGTTCAGGCGAATGGTAATGACATCCCAGAACATGCGCCAGGTGTCTTTCATGGGGTCCACGCGGCTGTCTTCGTCGAAATACCAGTTGATGGGCACCTCCACCACTTTTTTGCCCCGCTTGAGGGCGATGTAAAGCGCTTCCACATCAAAAGTCCAGCCGGTGATGGTCTGATAAGCGAAAATCTCCCGGGCCGTTTCTCGTTTGAACATCTTGAATCCGGCCTGTGTGTCATCAAAACCGGGCACGGCCAGGGTGCGGACGATGAAGTTGAACACCCGGCCCATGAGATGCCGATAGCCAGGCTCGCCAAAGCGATGCGCGCCGGGCGCTTCGCGGCTGCCGATGGCCACATCGTAGCCATCCAGTTGCGGCGGCAAAAACTTTTCCACTTCGGCGATGGGCATGGAAAGATCGGAGTCACAGATAAAAAGATAGTCCCCCGCGCCCTCATAAACCCCCGCCTTCACCGCTGCGCCCTTGCCCTTTTCGCTGTGGATGACGCGGATGCCGGGATGCTCGCGGGCGAAGGCCTCCGCCACCTCGGTGGTGCGGTCGCTGCTGCCGTTTTCCACGATGATGATCTCCACGCCATAGGGCGCGGTTTGGCGCCAGGCCAGGATTTTCTCCATGGAACCGGGCAGCCGCTGCGCCTCATTGTAGGCGGGGATGATAATGCTCAATAACGGCGGTTTTCGAGAAGATGGGGCGGGGATAGTGTTGGCGTTCATGAAAGTAAAACAGGAAGGGAAAGAAGAATGGCGGCCAATGCGCCCGCACAGGCGGCAAGAAAATTGACCGCGTCATTATTCATCCACGAAAAACCGCGAATGACGCGGGTGGGGTGACCGCAAGAATGAATGGCTTGCTCCGCGGCCATCTGACAACGTTCGCAATAATACAACCGCTGTAGCGTCGCGCCCAAAAATGAATCGGCCAATGAACCGACGAAACCGGCCAAAGGCAAAACCAGCAGCAGAAAACGATCCTGCCAGAACCATTGGCCCGTGGTGAGCAACGAAGCGGCTTGAATCAGGCTGAAGATCATCAGCCCCATGAATGCGCCGCCCGCCAGGCTGGCCGCCAGGCCCGCAGCGGTGACGCCGCCGGAAACGCCCGGCTGAGTGGGCTGTCCGTTGGTGATGAGCCGGGGCTGCCGGCCGGAGAGCATACCCAGCTCGGTGGCCCAGGTGTCGGCCGCAGCCGCGGCCAACGAACCGAAATAAGCCAGGGTGAGATAAGGATACCAGGACGAATCATGCCCCCAAAAGCCCACAGCCAGGGCCATGAGCAGGGCGACGCCGCCGTTGGCCAGGGTCTGGGCGAAGTCGCGGGGCCCGGTCTTGCCCAGAGCCGCGGTCGCTTGCGCCTTGCGGGCGTTGGTCAGCCGGGAAAGCAGGCTGCTGCTGACGAAAAAGAGGATGAGTGCGCCCGCCCACACCAGCCCGCCGAAACCGAAGACCAGGCCGCCGATGAGGGTCGCTCCCAGGGCGCCGCCGGGCGTCAGCGCCCTGCTGCGCCAGCCCGCCAGCCCGACCAGGCCCGCCAGCAGAAAGCCCGCGGCCAACATGACCGCGGAACCGGAAGGTGGCATCGTTTTTCAGCCCCCGATAGCCAAGGCCATGAGATTGGAGGCGATAAAAAACGTCGCGATCTGTAAAATGACGGAAATGCTCCACAGCAGATAGCTGAGATTGCGCTGATACTCGTAAAGGGCAAAGCCAATAGCGGCATTGAGAAAACCAATGACCAGGGCGATGCCCGGCATCAGAAAAATAGAGCGGCGAGGACTGAGCAGATCGGGAGCGCCGGCAGTGTTGAAATGCAGGGCGATGGTGGCGGGAAGTTGAGGATAGCGCCAGATGACAGAGGCCAAAACCAACCATCCCAACAGCAACCCGCCAAAGAGCAGCCCCTGCGCCAGGCGGTCGTGCAGCAGCCAGTGCTGCCGCCAGGGGGCCAGATAGATGACCGGCTTCAGCCTGCGGGCGGGGCCAAACTCACGCCGTTGCTCATAGGCCGCCACGAAATCATCGGGATGTTGAGGAGAAATGAGGTAGGTCTCCTCATCGGCGCTGATGGCCAGGCAGTGCGCCGGAGGTTGGGTTGCGTAGCTCAACAGATGATTTTCGGCGTCGAATTGCACCCACTGTCCGGGCCAGCGCCACCAGACCGGGCGCAACGAGATGTCGGC
>JALSPL010000497.1 GCA_026985975.1 Anaerolineae bacterium
GGCTGGTTTCGGGGCGTGCGTCGGGCGGTGGTGAGCGATGTGGGAGAATACATCCGCCGCGTGGAAGCAGATGAGCCTTATTGGAGCCTGGAGGAGCCCATCTCGCGGGAGCTGGAGACGGGGGAGACGATGATGCTGGGGTTACGCCTGGTGCGAGCGGGCGTGGAGCGGGCAAGATTCCGCGAGCGCTTTGGCGTGGATGTGACCGACGCCTATCCCGACCAACTCTCTGCGCTCCTGACCGCGGGGCTCATCGAACTGACGCCCGAACGGGTGCGGCTGACCCCGCGGGCGCTGCTCATCGGCAACGAGGTCTTCGCCGCCTTCCTGCCCGATTGAGCTCTGCTGAAGCTTCGGAATTATAAAACGTCTGCCCGACGCCCAACTGTCCCTTCCGACGATATGATGTTAGAATGGCGTCGTACAAACGCAAAATCACTTGGACGCCCCCAAATCACTTTGGCTTTTTGACGTCGCTCCATGGCTATTGAGGACTCGTTTTGACTATTGATCTCATCCTAGGACTCGCTGTTATCGTTTTTGCAGGCATTCTGGCCCAGTGGCTGGCATGGCGTTTGCATCTGCCTTCCATTCTTTTGCTTCTGGTCTTTGGGCTGCTCATTGGCCCGATATTTGGCCTGATTGATCCGGACGTCCTGTTCGGCGATACGTTGTTTCCGCTGGTTTCCCTTTCCGTGGGCATCATTCTCTTCGAAGGCGGTCTGGGGCTTCGCTATAAAGATCTCCCCGGGATCAAAAGCGTTGTTCGGAATCTGATTTCTATCGGAGTGCTGATCACCTGGGGCTTGGCCGCGGCCGCAGCGTTTTTTGTCATGGGACTGAATATCCAACTGGCGCTGGTTTTAGGAGCGATTCTGACCGTCAGCGGTCCCACCGTCATCCTGCCATTGCTGCGGGATGTGCGGCCCGAGGGGCAGGTGGGGTCGATCCTGCGCTGGGAGGGCATTCTTATCGATCCGGTGGGGGCTACCCTGGCCCTGTTGGTTTTCGATACGGTGTTGCAAACCAATCTGCGGGAGGCCACGGGCGAGGCCGTCATCAATCTGTTACAGATTATCATCATTGGCGTGGCGCTGGGGTGGGCCGGGGCCAGAGGGTTGTCCTATCTGCTCAAGCGCTATCTGATCCCCGATCATCTCCAAAACGCCTTCACGCTTATGGTCGTGATCGCTGTTTTTGCCGCGTCCAACGCCCTGGCGTCCGAGTCTGGGTTGCTGGCCGCTACCGTCATGGGCATGGTTCTTGCCAACCAGAACGCGGTGTCCATCAAACACATCATCGAATTCAAGGAGGATTTGGGCGTTTTGCTGACGTCCAGCATCTTTGTTCTGCTGGCCGCGCGGTTGCAGTTAAGTGATATCTTCGGCCTGGGCTGGCAGGCTTTTGTCTTCCTTGCGATTATCATTTTCATCGCCCGACCCCTCACCGTTTTTTTCTCCACCCTGGGATCCCCCCTCAAGCTGCCCGAAAAGGCTTTTCTGGCATGGATGGCGCCCCGAGGCATCGTGGCTGCGTCAGTGGCCTCGATTTTCGCCATCGAGTTGGCTCATGTCGGCTTTCCCAATGCTGACAGGCTGGTTTCTCTCACCTTTTTGGTGATTATCGGAACCGTGGTGGTTTATGGGCTTACTGCCGGGCCTTTGGCCCGTCGACTGGGGCTGGCGGAGACGAATCCACAGGGATTGCTGCTGGTAGGAGCGCATCGAGGAGCCCGCCAGTTGGCAACTATTCTGGGAGACGCGGGCTACAAGGTCATCATGGTGGACACCAACATCCATAATTGCCGCATGGCGGAAAATGACGCCCTGCGGGCCTATTGCGGCAATGTCCTCTACGAGGAATTCGTCGAGGAATTGGATCTGGGCGGTGTGGGCAAACTGCTAGCCCTGACTTCCAACGATGAAGTCAACACCCTGGCCTGCCTGCATATGTCGGGTATTTTCGGACGCGCCAATGTCTATCAGTTGCCGCCTCAGACTGCCGCGGGCCTGCAGAGCGAAACCCTGCCCGATCATCTGGTGGGAAGACTGCTATTCGGTGCGGAGATGACTTATCGGAAGCTGAACGGGCTATTGGAACAAGGCTGGTCGTTGCACGTCGTCGATCTGGGAGATCCGACAACCCTCAGGGCGTTGGGGGAGGAATATCACCAGAATTTGCTTCCCTTGTTCGTTATTCGCAGCGATGAACTGGTTGTGGTGACGGTGTCGGAGCCCTATGAATTTCATCCCAACGACCGGGTCATTGCTATGGTTGCGCCGGACATTGCGCTGGAGCCAACAGGGGACGCCTGAACAAATCCTGCTATAATTCCCATGCCCGGGGGCTCGACCCCTTGCGGGTGCGCACGCTTCGTTTGCTCCCCGCCCGCGGTGCGCCTTCCCGCCATTGCTCGATGAGTCGCGGGAGCTCTTCGGCCAGATAGCCGTTCAGCGCCGCCATCTCCTGCAACGCCTCCTGGCCCGCGTCCGACGCATCCGCCAGCAGGTCCTGGCTTTGCTCCGCAAGATCATAAAACCGGCTGTATTTTTCCCCCTCAAGCAGCCACAAGCGTCGCCACAGATGCGGCCGCAGTCGGTACACGTCCCGACGCTGACCGGGCACGCTGCGGCGTTCGATAAGGCCCGCCTGCATGAGCTGGCGCGTCGAGGTGCTGATGGCGCTCTTGCTGGTGTGCAGGGCCTGGGTCAGGTCGGGCATGCTCACGCCGGGCGATTCGCTGGTCATCAGCCAGCCCAGAATGCGTCCGGCCATGCGCGTCAATCCGGTCAACTCTTCCACCAGCAGTCCCAGGTCTTCGACAAAGTTGTCGCGATTCATCAGATGCTCCTTATGAATGATTGGCGATGAGGAAAAGTTGTCTTCATTCTAAATTGTCAAGAATGTTCTGTCAATTGTGAACGAGGCGGCAGCTCAATTTCCCCAGACGTCCCACCAGGGAACATGCTCACGCCCCTGTTCGATGATAGTCCGGGCCGCGTCCTCATCCCCCTCCTGGCGGTAGACTTGCGCCAGATTGCGGTAGGTGGGGCCATAGAGGGGGTCCAGGGTCAGCAGGCGCTGAAGCTCGGCGATGGCGTCATCGGTGCGGCCCTGGCTGGCCCAGAACATGGCTTGATCGTTGAGGGTTTGGATGTCGTGAGGAGAGAGTGCGAGCGCCCGGTCGAAGGCGTCCTGGGCCTGGGGCGCGTATCGGGGATCGTTTGCGGCCAGATGGGCCAGCCAGCGGGCCAGGTCGGCCGGCGGTTCGGGCGCAGCGGGCTGGGCTGCCATGGCGCTGAGATACATCCTCACGATGCGCTGGGCGCGGGCGTCATAGGAGTCTGCATCGGGCTGCAAACGTCGGGCCATGACCCAGGCCATGCCCGCATCCATGACGTGATCGTAGGGCGCCAGATGCAGGGCTTTGGCAAAATAGACGTCTCGCCGGTAGTCTCCGCGTTGGGTCCCATCCAGCGAGAGTAAAGCGCTTTTGTAGGCGATGTCACCCAGACGGGGCAGCGTGACCGGCAGCATGAGCAGGGCGATGAGGGCGATTTTCAGCAGGCGGGCGGTTTTATCGGGGGCGGGCCAGGGCGTGAAGAGGCTCAGCGCCAGCAGCCACAGCAGCAGCCACACCCAGGCCAATTGCGCCGCGGGCCCGATGTGTTGGTTGAGGAGAATGGCGGGCAGGATGAGAAGCGAGAGGGCGAGAAGGCGAGGGGGCGAAGGGGCGAGGGGGCGAGGAGGCGAGAGGGCGAGGAGCAGCGCCAGCAGGGGGATGGCGGCCAGCAGCCACAGGAGCAGGCCGCCGGGCCAGGCGGCGCTGAGGCTGAAGCCGATTACGCCGAAGGCGGCGATGGCAGGGGTTTCCAGACATTCAAGGTCTCGCAGACCTTGAATGTCTCTGCCATCGCCAAGCCCGAAACTCACGCCCAACACCATCCAAAACAGCAGATCCGGAACGTGGGTGGGGAAGCTGAACAGCAGCAATGCGCCCCGGCCCAGGATGATGGCGGCCAGCCAGGGGGCCAGGGGATTTCGGCTGCGGGCCAGCCGCCACAGCGCCATGCCGCCCAGGGTCAGCCAGCCCAGCAGCCAGAGCAGTCCGCCCGTGCTCAGCAAATCCAGGAGCAGGTTGTGGGCGCGGTCGGGGATGCGGAAGGCGAAGTCGGGCTCGAAGTGGGCCAGCGCGGGCGAAAGATAGGGGGCGAGGCGCAGGGGCAGCGCATCGAAGCCCAAGCCCATGAGCCAACGCCGGGGATGGCGGCGCAGCATGTCTATCACGGCCTGCCAGATGAGCAACCGCTGCTGCAGGGTGCCGCCATGCTGGAGTTTGGGCCACAGCAGGAGCAGGAGGAGGCCGCCGCCGATGAGCGCGGCCAGGCCCGCAGGCAACAGCCATTTGCCGCCGAAGACGCTGTTGGGGCCTGCGGGATGGGGGGAGCGCAGCGATGACGCGTCCTGTTTGGCCCCGGTGCGTTGCTGAATCCCCAAAAAGATGAGGAGGGCCGCCCCCGCGACCAGGGCTCCCAGATAGGCGCTGCGGCTGAAGGTGAGCGTCAGCAGGGCCAGGGCGGCGGCGATGAAGAGTTCGAGAATGCGCCGGGCCGCGGCCCGGGCGGGGGAATGCAGGATGCGTCGGGCCAGTCCCAGCAGGATGATGATGAGCAGATAGTCGCCCAGATAGAGGGGGTTGCCCAGGGTGGAAGAGGCGCGTTGGCCCAGCGGAAAGCTGACGCCGACGCCCCGCACCGGATCCAGGGAGAGCATCTGCATGAAGCCGTAGAGGAGGGGGATGACCGCGCCCAGCAGGGCCGCGTCCACCAGCAGCCAGCTCCGGCCCGAGCGGGCCATTTCGCGGGCGACCAGCAGGAAGATCAACCCCGCCAAAATGGTCAGCAGACCGTAGCCCCGGTCGTAGTTGCCCCACAGGCTGGTGACGGGATCGACGGCGAGGAGGGTGATGACGCCCGCCCCCGCGGCCAGGCCCGCCAGCAGCAGCGCCCAGGGCTCGCGCATCATGCGCGGCGCGCGGCGCCCGTGCTCCCCGGCGCTGATGCTGCGCCACAAGATATCCACCAGTGCTACGAGGGCCAGGACGATGAGCGCCGCAGCCTTGTCTGGCTCGAAGCTGGCGCCGCTCTGGATGTTGAAGAGAGCGGGCGCCGCGGCCAGGGCGACAAGCAGCGCCATCTGTGCGGGAGAGGGGATGCTGGTCGGGCCTTGGCGGCGGGCTTTGCTGCGGCTTTTGCGGCGGGACATGATAAATGTGGGACGAATCGCGGGACGGGTATGGCCATGGCGATGGATGATGGTGGGCGACAATCGCACCTGTCGTCAGCGGTTTGCAGGCAGTATAGCAAAGCCGCGGTTATGCGTCCATCTTTTGCGAATCGTGCATGGTGTTGAAAAGGCGTGATAACGGCGTCGGGTAATATGTCGCGCTTGGAATATTCGTCGGGAAGGCTGGACATTTTCGGGGTTTGGATTTACTATTAGCAATCTTTTCGTCTCATTCCTCAAAAATTAAAAAGGAGAAAAAGAGATTATGTTACGCAAGCTTGTGATGATTGTTGCCCTGACGCTGGTTCTCGGATCGTTGTTGGCGGCTTGTGCGCCTCCAAAGCCGGCTCCGACGTCAGATGAGACTGCTTCTGCCCCCGCCGCCACGCCCGAGCCGCAGGAGAAAGCGGCGTCCGATACGGTGTTGCCGCCCATGGATCCGCCGCAGAAAGTCAAGGTGGCGTATGTCCCCATTATGAAATTCGCGACCATGTATGTGGCTGCGGATCGGGGCCTGTTCGAAAAGTATGGTCTGGATGTTGAGCTGGAGCGCGTGAAGTCGGGCACGGAGGCCATTGCTTTTCTGACCAACAACACCGTGGATGTCGGCGGCATCGCCATCGTGACTTCATTGTGGAATGGCTGGAGCCAGGGGCTGCCCCTGCGCATCATCGCCCCCGGAGCGCTGGAGCCTTTCGAGAATAGCCCCACCAAGCTGGTGGTGCGTAAAGACCTGGTGGATAGCGGCAAGGTCAAAGATGTCGCGGATTTGAAGGGCATGAAGGTGGCGTTGGCGGGCGGTCCCGGCAGCGGCGGCGAATATCTGCTTTCCAAGGCGCTGGAACGAGGCGATCTCACCATTCGCGATGTAGAAACGGTGAAGATGGGCAATGCGGATATGCCCGCTGCTTTCGAGAATGGCTCCATCGACGCGGGCCTGCTGGGCTCGCCCTATGCGGATCAGGTGATCGACGCCGGGCATGGCGTGGCCATTGCCACCGATCTGGTCCCGGGCCTGATGACAGTCGCGTTTGTGGGCTCCGATAATTTTGTCAATAATCGAAAGGATGTGGCCCAGCGTTTTGTGCTGGCTCTGACCGAGGCGGCCCGCATGATGCAGGGCGATGAGTATCTTTCGGATGAGAATATCGCCGCCTATCTCAAATATGTCAATTCCACCGAAGAGGCCATTCGCAATGGCCGCCGGGTCATTTATGATCCCAACATGAAAATCCCGGTGGAAGGTTTGGCGGATGTCGAGCGCGTGCATCGAGAGAACGGACGCACGGAGTACACCGAGCCCATCGATCTGAGCCAGGTTGTGGATGATTCTTTCGTGAAGAAGGCTGTCGAGCTCTTGGGCCCGGCCCAATAACAAATCCCATTTCGCCTATATTGCCGAGCGCAGCAAGGAAGTTTGCAGGACGCCTTGCTGCGCTCGCGCTGGTTCTGTCAATTTATGACCACGAAAATCATCGCTCAGGCTGTCAATAAGGTGTTCGATACGCCCCACGGTCCGGTGGTGGCGTTGCAGAATTTCAACCTGGAAGTGAAGGAAGGGGAATTTGTGTGTATTGTCGGGCCTTCGGGATGCGGCAAATCGACCTTTTTGCGCATTCTGGCGGGGTTGGAGACGCATAGCTCGGGCCAGGTGCGCATCTTTCCCGGCCCGGACCCCAAGAAGCCTCTGAACAATGTCGTGTTTCAGGAATACGCTATTTTCCCCTGGAAGACGGTCATCGATAATGTTGCTTTTGGGCTGGAGATGCGGGGCGTTTCCAAAAAAGATCGTCTGGCTGTGGCCAGGCGCTGGCTGGAGCGGGTGGGATTGGGCCATTTCGCCCATTACTATCCGCATCAGATTTCGGGCGGCATGAAGCAGCGGGTGAGCATCGCCCGGGCGCTGGCCAACGATCCGGAGGTGCTGTTGATGGACGAGCCGTTGGGGGCGCTGGATGCGCAGACGCGGGCGGTGTTG
>JALSPL010000498.1 GCA_026985975.1 Anaerolineae bacterium
CGCCGAGGTCGGCTACCGGTGGGCGGCGCAGATGGCCCGGAGCAGAGGCTTTACCGATGCAAATTTGAACACAGCCCAACAAAATTTTATCGCCCTGGATATGAACACAGCCCAGGCCATTGCCAGGGTGCGCGACGCGCTCACATCACCGCCAGCAAAATCGTGAGGGTTGAGACACGAGCCAGGAGCGTTCCTCAACTACTTTAACCTTCAATCATCAATCTTTGCCGTCATCCCCCAACTCTTTCAGCACCGCCACCTCGTCGCAGACGTGGAATTTGGGGCAATAGACGCACTCACTCCAGATTTTGGGGCTGATGGCCCAGCGATCCACCACGCGAAAGCCCTGGCGTTGAAAGAATTGCGGAGCCAGGGTCAGGGCGCAGATCTGGCGCAAGCCCCGCCGCCGGGCCATTTCCACCAGCGCATCGACGATCTTCCCGCCCACGCCCCGACCATGCAGCGCGGGTTGCACGGCCAGGGAGCGAAGCTCCACCAGATCGGGCCCGAGATAGGCGATGTAGCCGCAGCCCATCACCCGGCCATCCTCCTCAGCCACCAGAAAATCGCCCAGCGCCCGCCGCACCTGCTCGGGCGTGCGGTGCAGCATCAAATTCTGGTCGGCAAAGCCGTTGACCAGGTCGCAAATGGGCTGGATGTCGGCCTCAGTGGCCGGGCGGATGAGCATGGCGGTGGGGGAGGAGAGATCAATCTTGTTGCAGGCGTTTTGAGATCCACGGAGATTCGTTGAGATTCATCGAGATTCTGAATCTCTAGCGAATCCTCATTAATGGCTCCGCTGAAAAAAGGTTTTTTACCACGGAGATGTTCTAAGTTTTGTCAAGAGGTTTTCAAGGCAAAAATTTGTCGATTTAACCGCACATTAACAACCGAATAGCGAATCGCCGCGAATTTAGGCAATACAAGGCCAGGCGATGCCCGTAAAGATGCTTGACACCGCAACAGGAAAGGGATAGAATCCCTATGTTGGTGAGCAAGATGCTGGCTGAGCATATCTTGCTGCGCCGTTGTAGGGCAAGCGTCGTCAGCTTTGGCGACGCTTGCGTTGTTTGCGGATATCCTCGGGCACTTGCAGATTCTCCTGGATGTAAATGCGAGCTTGCTCAGGAGAGATGGGGCGGTTTTGCAGGTCTAGGAGTTGATAGGGACGCTGGTCTCGCAAGAGTGCATAAATACGTGACGCCAAGTGGGAAGCCACAGCGCAGATGGCCTGGGTGTGATGTTTGCCATGGAGAACCATTTGGTCATAATAAACTTTGGCTAATTGGACATCATATCTGCGGGCGACCTGGGCGTTTTGGTAGAGCGTGGCCTTGATCAGGTTGGGCCCCTGCTTGCTGAGCGGCATCCGTTTACTCTGCACTGTGCCACTCTGAAAGCTTCTGGGCGCCATGCCAGTCCATTGCACAAAACGCTTGTTGTTGGGAAAGCGCTCCACTGCAAGAACGAAACCATGGTAGATAGCGGCGCTGCGTTCTCCCACTCCGTACAGGCTTACCAAGACATCTTTTGGGAAAAGCTGATGGTAGAGGGGGAGGAATTCCTCTTTGAGTAGGGCGCTACGACGCTGCGTCCACCAAGCCATACTATCCAATTCGCGTTGGACAAAGTTAGCGATGTAGTCAAATCCCACGACTGTCGAATCGGCATAAAGTCGTTTGCGTTCTTCCGCTCGCTGCAACCAGGATGCAATCCAGTCGGTTTTGGCTTTGGGCATATCATCTAACAGCCTAGTTCGGAGCCATTCTTCCCCCAAATCGGTGGCTGTCCAGGGATCATAGAAATTCCGCATAGCCCATTCCCGATAGGCGGCAGGGATGAGCTTGCGCCACCCGCCCCAGGTCCACTGCGTCAAATCCTGCAATCGCTGCTGGATGGCGGTCTGTTGTCCGACAATGCGTTGCAGTTCTCGAGCCAGCCGCTGCAAAGCCATCAACTCGCCCCCCGGAGACGTCCATGGGACTAAGTTGTGTTTCCGCACAAGATAGAGCCTGGCCAGCGTCATGCCATCCAGTTTATCGCTGTGGGCATGGGGGGATTCTATCCGCCGCATGGCCTTGGTGCTGCGTCCGTTGACGCGATACACCTCGGCCTGCTGGCGGTGAAAGTATTGTCCCACCTCGAACCAACTCATATGCGTGGCTTCCAGAACGACAATCATGCGCACATTTCCAGACAATCCGGTGCGGGCTTTGGTTAAAACCTTGTCTATCTCCCGAGGACTGCTGCGGAAGCGCATCCGCTTGGTTAGAAAGGTTTGGCTGGCTGGGTCGTATATGGCCGCTGTATGCGCTGCTTTCACGGCCAGGTCTACACCAATGATACGAGTGTGCATGCGCTTACTCCTTCTTGCGGTTGTGAGATGTATGAATGGTTTCTTGCCATCGCTGTGCGACGCTTATTGGCGCCAATGCGGACAAAAGCTTTTTCACAACCCAGCCTTGTGCTTCATTCGGGGCTGAGGGGGAGGCCCCTCACCCCAATGTTCCTAATCGGGTCTGCGCATTGGCAGTCGTCCGGAACGACTATCTCCGTGTCGAGGCAACCTGAGGCTCCTCACGCACAATAAGTCGTCGCTTCCGACGGCTACCCTTAGCTTACACCCACTGGCGGCGATTCGCTATTCTTTTGTTAATGTGCTCTCTTTTAATATACAAGACACGGAGAACACGGAGAAAATCATGGCAGTTCACAGAGAAAAGACATCCGAACCTCCACCTTTTTCTTCCTCCGCGCCCTCTGCGCCTCCGTGGTGAGACTTTTTTCAGGCGACTCATTATTCTTCGATCTTTTTTATCTACGCTATCAGATTTTCCAGCTTTTTCTGCGTTCTAAGGTTGCACACTGGCCAACGTCGCGGCCAGGCGTTCCATGGCGATGTCGATTTCATCCTTGCTGACGATGAGGGGCGGCACGATGCGCAGCACATCAGCGCCCGCATTCAGCAGCAACAGGCCGTGCTGGTATCCCGCCTGCACCACGGGCGCGGCCGGCATATCCAACTGCACGCCCAGCATCAGCCCCCGGCCCCGCACCTCCAGGATGTGAGGATTGCCCAGAGCTTGCAAGCGCTGCATGAAATAAGCGCCCGTCTCCTGCACATGTTGCAAAAACGCAGGTTGGCTGATGCGATCCACCACCACGTTGGCCACGGATGTGACGAAAGGCCCGCCCGCGAAGGTCGTGCCATGATCACCGGGATGGATGACCTCGGCCACTCGCTCGGTGACCAACACCGCGCCGATGGGCAGGCCGTTGGCCAGGGGTTTGGCAGAACAGAGAATGTCGGGCAGAACGCCGGTGTGCTGATGCGCCCAGAAAGCGCCGGTGCGGCCCACGCCGCATTGCACCTCATCGAAGATGAGCAGCGCATTGTGCTGGTGGGTCAGTTCCCGCAGCGCCACCAAAAAGGCTTCCTCTGCCGGATGAATGCCGCCCTCGCCCTGGATGGGCTCCAGAATCACGGCGCAAACGCTGTCATCGATGGCTGCGGCCGCGCTCTCGATGTCGTTGAACTCGGCGAAACGCACGCCCGGCATCAGCGGCTCGTAGGGCTTCTGATACTTTTCGCGAGGCGTGGCCGCCAGCGCACCCATGGTGCGACCATGAAAGGCGCCGCTGAAGGCGACGATGTTCGTCTTGCCCTCGCCGAAATGGGTGCGGGCGAATTTGCGGGCGAATTTCATGGCCGCCTCGGTGCTCTCTGTGCCGCTGTTCTGAAAATGCACCCGGTCGGCGAAGGGCGTGATTTCCACCAGTTTGGCCGCCAGTCGGGCCATGGGCTCGTTGTGATAGAGATTGGAGTAATGCAGCGGCTTCTTGCCCGCCTGGCAAATGGTTTCGACGATCTCGGCGTCGCCGTAGCCCAGGGCGCTGACCGCGATGCCCGCCACCAGATCGAGATAGCGACGGCCCTCCGCATCTTCCAGCCACGCGCCCTGACCATCCACCAGCACGATAGGCGGGCGGTTGTAGGCGTGCACGACATATTTTTGTTCCAGTTCGATGGTGTTCATGGGATTGCCTCGGGGATGAAATGCAAAAAGATGGTCGATAGAATCGTTATTGATCGTCTGCGGTGGCGCCCGGTTTCAGGGAGGTGGAGACGATGAAGGTGCCCTCGCCGCGGGCGTAGTGTTCCAAGTCTGTGATGATGGCGCTGGGCACGCCCTTTTTGGCGGCCGACGCCGCAGAGCGCACCTTGGGGATCATGCCGCCGGTGATGAAGTGACCAAAGATCAGATCCTCCACCTGCTCGGCGGCAATGACGCGCTGGTCGCGTCCGGCGATGCTGACGCCGGGCACGTCGGTGAGAAAAACCAGATGCGCCGCGCCCAGGGCGATAGCCAGAGCCTCGGCCACATGATCGGCGTTGACATTGTAGCTCAGGCCATCGTAGCCCAGGCTGATGGGCGCGATGACGGGCACGATGTCGGAGGCCAGTATCGGCAGCAGGCGATCGACATGCACGGCGTCCACCTGGCCCACGCGGCCCAGATCCGCCCCCGCCACCTGCAATTTCTCCACCCGAATCATGCCCAGGTCGATGCCATTGAGGCCTATGGCCATGACGCCGCCGTTGATCAGCCAGCGCACCACCCGCACATTGGCGATGCCGCCCAGGGCCATCTTCACCAGGCGCATGGATTGCTCGCTGGTGACGCGCAGGCCCTCGACGAAGTCGAAGGGGACGCCCAGTTCGTCATGCAGGCGAGCGATCTCCTTGCCGCCGCCGTGGACGATGACGGGCCGCACGCCCTGTTTCTGGATCTCGCGCACGGTTTCCACCATCTGCGCCAAAAAATCGCGATTGTCGATCTGGCTGCCGCCGATCTTGAGTACGTGAATAGGTGAGTTGGTCATGGTGTTGAAAGTCAGGTTGGGAATGGGATTGGGAGTGGGGATAGGCGTCCTGAGATTTATGGAGACTCATCGAGATTCATTGAGATTCATCGAGATTCATCGAGATTCTGAATCTCCACCGAATTTCTATCGAATCTCTATCTTTGCATTTGCGTCAATCAGGTTTTCAGCTTTTTCCGCGTCCCTCAAACCAATCCTGCGGTCTCTTCCAGACCGAACATCAGGTTCATATTCTGCACGGCCTGGCCGCTGGCGCCTTTCAGTAGATTATCCTCGCTGGCGGTGATAATCCATTGGCCGGGCCGGGGCAGTGGCGTGAGACCGATGGCGATGCGGTTGCTGTGCACCGTGTGACGCAACGTCGCAGTCTGGCCCGGGGGCAGCAGGTGGATGAAGGGCTCGGCGTCATACGCCCGCCGATAAATGTCCCGCACATCCTGCTGGCTCAGGCCGGGATCGACCTCGACATAGAGGGTGGAGAGGATGCCGCGATTGACGGGGATGAGATGGGGGGAGAAGGTAATCTGCACATCGGGAACATGGCGGCCCAAAATCAGCTCCATCTCGGCGATGTGACGATGGGCGTAGCCGATGCTGTAGGGAACCATGTTTTCGTTGATCTCCACAAAATGGCTGCCGAGGCGCAGTTTGCGACCCGCGCCCGATACGCCCGATTTGGAATCAGCAATGATGCGCGGGCCCAAAACGCCGGCCCGGGCCAGCGGCCACAGCCCCAGATTGACGCTGGTGGGATAACAGCCGGGATTGGCCACCAATTCAGCCCCGGCGATGGCCGTCCGGTTCACCTCGCACAGGCCATAGACCGCGGTTTGCAGCAAGTCGGTCTGGGTGTGAGGCGTGGCGTACCAGCGTTCATACACCTGCGGGTCGGGCAGCCGGAAGTCGGCCGAGAGATCGATGGCCCGCACGCCCGCGGCTCGGGCCCGGGCCACCGCCTCCATGCTGGCCGCGTGGGGCAGGCAGAAGAAGATGACGTCGGCCTGCGAAAGCGGCGCGTCATCGAAGCGAATGAGAGGCGTGTCGTCGGGCGTGGGATAGAGATCGCTGATGCGTTTGCCCGCGGAGGACTCCGATGTGGCCCACGCCAGTCGGGCCCGGGGGTGGCGGGCGATGAGTTGGATGAGTTCGTAGCCGGTGTAGCCGGTGGCTCCGACAATGCCGATGTTGAGCATGGCGGTTTCCTTAGATGGCAAGAAAAAAGCCCCCCGGTTGGAGAGCTTTGGCGTGTCGTTGGAATGACCCCGCGAGCGCTTTTCCAGGCCGGAGTGTGGCTGGCTAGAAAAGAGGACGCCTGGAGCGGAGGAACAGGGTGATCATGATGGCCGGAAGCTTAGCATGAAGAAAGATGATTGTCAATCTTCATGCTGACGAGCCTGGCTTTTGATGGCTTCGGCCCGGGCGATGGCCTCCGCCTCGGGCAGGGTGACGGTCTCGGGCAGCGGGGCCACATCCAACGCCGATTCAGGGTCGGTCATCACGACGGTTTCCGGCTGGATGGCCGCGGGCGCGGGCGGGGGAGGCGGCGGAATGACCTGCGCCGCGGACGCGGGCTGCGTCGCGGTGAAATCGGCTGCGGGCGCGCCGCATTGCGGGCATCGTTTCCACCCCGGCTCCAGCAGATAGCCGCATTGCGGGCAGGGATGTTTGAGCTCGGCCTCACAATAGGGGCAATACTGCCATTCGGGCTTGACGGGCCGCCCGCAGTTGTGGCAGGAAGGCGCCAGTTCCAGCTCCTTCAGCAAAATTTCCTCTTCCAGCGCCCGATCGTACTGCTCGGCCAGGGTCTGTTTGGGCCGCACCAGGATGTAGATGAGCAGACCGATGACATTGAACACGGCCACCAGCAGCACGGCCAGCAGCGCTGCAAAGATATCGGCTGAGCGGGAGCGGATGTCCCGCCAGGTCCAGATGATGAGGCCCACCCAAAAGGCGGCCAGCAGCCCGCCGATGATGGCCACCACCCAGGTGAGGCCAACGCCCAGCAGGTTGAATAGTTGATCCATGATATACAGATAACTCCTTTACAGGAAGATTGTCTTTTGAAAATGGGGCGGCGCAAGAACCGCCAATGGACGCCCAATCATAACATAAGGCAGGTGTCAGACAAAACTAATCGGCCCATCGCACCCACACCTTTCGCGGACGCGCATTATGCGCGAAACAATTTTTCCATCTCCGGCGCAATCGCATCCCAACTAAAATGCTGCTGAATGAAGGCCCGCCCCCTGCGTCCCATTTCTTCCGCCTGCTGATGATCCGCCAACAGATCAATGATGCGTTGAGCGAAGTCTCGGGGCTCGTCGGCCAGGGCCAGATGCACGCCATCCTGCACGGGGATGCCGTCGGCACCCAGGCGGG
>JALSPL010000499.1 GCA_026985975.1 Anaerolineae bacterium
CGCCTGGATTGCGAAGCAAATGGGCGTCGACCGGGATGAGGTGCTGGCTGTGGGCGACGCCGAGAACGATGTCAGCATGTTGCGCTGGGCGGGTCACAGCGTCGCGCCTGCGGACGCCGCGCCCGAGGCCCGGGCCGCAGCGGAATGGATCGGTCCGCCCCAGCGCCAGCACATCGTGGCCGCGGCGCTGGATCGTTATATTTTTTCTCTCGATAGGACAAGGAGGCAACATGTCCGTTCATGAAGCTGCTCTTTATGGTGAATTGGTCCGGTATTTGCGCGATCTTTGCGCCGGGCAACTGGCCGAATTGAAGGGCTCGGATATCGTAGCAGAACAGCAGTTGCTGGATAAGGCGATTCGGGCCTGGTTTTTCACGCCGCAAGAGGCATTATATGGTTACACGCCCCAACGCATCATCCGCAACGAGGAGCTCAACATCCCCAACGTCATTCCCGAAAACCGGTTGCCGGATGCTCTCGGCGATGATTATCCTTTTGACAAGGAATTGCGGGAGATGATGGCAGCCCAGGGCGAAGATAATGCTTCCTGGGGCTTTGGTTTGGCTCCGGACGCCAGCCTGTTGGATGAGTACGATCCCGAGGGAGCAGAGGAACGCTGGCGGATCGAAGATGAACGGGCGCTTGAGCGGTTGGCTGAGATGAAGCGTGAGGCCGATCTTTTCCCGCCCGTCGGCGCTGATGATAGTGAGATCGCGGAGCAATTGCATCGCGGGCGCAACCTGCTGGACGATGATGATTCGCCTTTCTGATCGGGCGTTCCCGCCGCCCGTCCCCCTCCTGGCCTCCCTCGCTTGCAGGGGCGCAGACGCCCGGATAGCAAAAGATTTTGGTGTGTCCTATTTCAGTTGAAGGTTGACGTCTGCCGCCTCCGCTTGGGGCTGACAGGCCCAAGCTCATAGCTGAAAGACGCTAATGCGCCTTATCCGACTGCTATGCGATGAGCGATGAAAAACGACGGAAAACAGGCGTTGACGCATGATATAATCGGCTTCAGCCGGTTTTGCCGGGCGAAGGTGCATGAACGCCTCCAACTCATTTTGGACACACCCTTATCGGATTATTTTTCAGAACCGCCATCAGCCCGGGCATTGATGGCGCTCTCAAAACCTGACAGGTTCCAGGCGGACGAGTGGGCTTGGCCAACAAGTGGGCGATGGGCTGATTTGGACATAAATTCAGCTTGCTGGCCGGAACCTGTCAGGTTGCGCCGCGCGAAAACACCTTCGGTCAGGGCTGGCCTCCCGCTCACCCCAGATCGGGCGGCGCGTCTTTCGCCCGGGTGCGGGCCGCCTCCGTGGCCAGCGCATCCACCCGCTCATTCTCTTCATGCCCGGCGTGTCCCTTCACCCACTCCCAGCGCACCTCGTGCGGCTCGATGGCCTTGAGCAAGGCCTGCCATAGATCCTTGTTCTTCACCGGCTTCTTGCTGGCCGTCTTCCAGCCGTTGCGCTGCCAGTTGCGCACCCATTGCGTAATGCCCTGGCGCAGATATTGCGAATCGGTGTGGATGGTGACGATGCAAGGGCGATTGAGGGCATTCAGGGCGTTGATGGCCGCCC
>JALSPL010000500.1 GCA_026985975.1 Anaerolineae bacterium
GATGGTGGGCATCAACAGGGGAATCGTAATGCGCCAGAACAACTGCCAGGTGTTGGCGCCGTCGATGCGCGCAGCCTCGGTGATGTTCTTGGGAATCCCCTGCAACGCCGCAATGAAAATCACCAGATTGTACCCCATATCCTGCCATAAATAGGCGAAGATGATGGCTAAAAGCGCGACGGGAATGCCGCCGATCATCAATTTGGGATCGCCCAGCCAGTTGATAGCGATCATCTTGCCAGCCAGCTTGCCGATGACTGCGTTGAGCAGCCCTCGCTGGGGATGGTAGATGAACCCCCACATGATCGCCACGCCCACTGCCGGGGCCAACACCGGCAGAAAGAAGATGGTGCGAAACAGGGGTTTCAAACGCTGATGGATGGATTCAATCATCACCGCCAATGGCAGGGTGATCGTCAGGTTCATAGGAACGACCAGCAATGCAAACAAAATGGTCACTTTGAGACCAATATGGAACTGGCGCACGGGCAGGGGCGCATCGGAAGAGAAATCCAGCATCGCCTTGAAATGCTCCAACCCCACAAAGGGATTCGCTCCTCCCAGGCCCAAGATCGGCCCGCCTGCCCGTCGTGGGCTATATTCGAAGAAGGCAAGAGCGAATCCCCAGATCAGAGGGAAAAGCGTCCAAAAGGCCATATAGAGCACCAGTGCGCCCACCGTGATGAGAAGAAACCGGCGCTGGGCTGCATTGCGACCGTGAGTCAGTCGATGGAAGGCTTTCGTCACAATCGTCCTCCTGCGGGGGAGACGGATGACCGCCTCCCCCATGAGGGAGTGAATGTTGGATTATTGGAAGGAGCCTCGTACTGAATCCTGAATGGTTTGCAAGGTGTCGTCGATGGTGCTGTTGCCTTGCAAGAAGTTCAGCACTTCAGGATAGGTGACTTCATACCACACAAAGTCCCGATCGGGGAAATGGCCCTCGAATTGGCCATACTGTAAAAGATCCAGGAATGGCTCAAAGTAAGGGAATTCGGAAACCAGTTTTTTGGCATTATCACCGCTCAGGTTCTCCTTCAGCGCTGGCAGTGTGCCCGAAGCCAGATTCCAGGATACGGCATTGTCGGCGTTCAGAGTGACGTATTTGACAAAATCCCAGGCGGCATCTTGCACTTTGCTATTGGCCGAGACGGTCAGGCCCCAGCCCGAAGCGGCCGCAAAGACCGGTTTGTCGCCCACCGAAGGCAATCTCACATACTTGGTGACTGCAGCCACTTCGGGGAAGTCGCCGCTGTATTCAGGGATGGCCCAGGGCCCGATGAGGCCAATGGCTGAAGTCCCCTCGAAAAAGGAGTCGCCCACCCAATTCTCATCATCATTGAAGAGAAGAGGATCGTCCAGGCCTTCGTCCACCAGGCGCTTCATCAATTCCAGGGCCTTCTGCCCTTCTGGCGTCGTTACAGTGTAGGCGCCATCTTGCAGGTATTGGCCACCGTACTGCAGGATCAATGAGTGAAACATGGTGGCAATGCCGTCTGCACCGGTGAAGTTGAAACCGGCCCGGGTCATGACGCCATCCTGCTCGACGGTCAACTTCTTGGCATCCTCAATGAATTCGTCCCAGTCCTTCCATCCATCCTGATAATTGGTGGCGCCCACCTCATCCGCCAGCTTGGTGTTGACCATGACCGCGCCATATTCGATGTTGTATTCCTGGGGAATGCCGTACATCTTGCCATTGCAGATGTACCCGCCGAGGGGGGCGCTCAGGAGTTCATTTTTGGCGTCATCAATGGAGAGGATATCCGCCGGAACTTCAGCCAGGTTGTCGCCTTCAGCGTAAGAGCAAACCCACGAGCCAAACATCTGCATGATGTCAGCCTCGGTGCCTGCGGGCAAGGACGTTTGCAAGGTCTGAATGTACGTGTCGTAATCGAAGCTCTCGAATTTGATGGTCACATTGGGATGCTCTGCCATGTACTTTTCAGCCAGGGCGTGATATCCTTCATTGAATGCGTTGTTTTGATGCGACCAAAAGCGAATGGTGACAGGCTCCTCGGACGGGGATTCCGCCTGAGGCTGTTCGGCCGCGGGTTGCTGTTCAGCAGGTTTCTCTGCCGCCGGGGCCTGCGTGGCTGCCGGTTGCTGGGAACAGGCGCCGAGCGCCAGGGCCGCCAGCAATACGACGAGGATGATGAGCGATAGCTTCTTCATGAGATTTTCCTCCTAAAGATTTGAAGATTGAAGAGAAGAAAAGAGAGGTGAAGAAAGGGGTGAGAGTCAAAGATTATCGAGTTGGACGACGGCAGTCAGGTTGGTGGGATGATCCGGGTTGAGGCCTTTGACGCGGGAGCGATAAAAGGCCATGAGCTGTAAAACGGGAAGATAAAGGACGCCGCGAACGCTTTCGGGGATGTGGGAATGGAAGGCCACATCAGTCTGTCGCTCCCCCAGCGACAGGATGCTCCCCCCCAACGCCTGCATCTCATCCAGAACGGCCTGCTCATGCCGAAAATTCTTCTCGGAGACAAGACCAACGACCACTGCTTTCTCGTTAACCATGCTCATGGGGCCATGCCGGAATTCGAGGAAGTGGAAGGGTTCGCTGTGGGTCAAGGTCATCTCTTTCATTTTGAGGTTGACCTCACTGGCGAGGCCGTAGCGCATCCCGGAGCCCAGGAAGTAAAATCGATCGAAGTCCAGATTTTCGCCGATTTCCCGGGCCAGGCCATCATAGGTTTGCAAAAGCCGTTCTCCCACCTCCGGAAGTCCCTGCATCGCCGATAGCAGGCCGTTGGTTGCGCCCGCCATACGGACGCTGAACGTGGTGGCGGCCACAAACATGGAAGCAAAGGAGCGGGTTTGCGCCACCGATTCCTCCTGCCCTTCCGGGATGACTATGGCGATATCCGCCAGTTCTGTCAAGCCGGTGTCGTAGTTCGTAATGACGACCACGTCGCCCTGCTTTGCCTCTTTGAAACGCTCCACCGCCTTGACCGTTTCGGTGGTCGCGCCCGAGCGGCTGATGGCCACCAACAGGGTGGATTGGTCGGTTAGGGTGGTCTGGGGATTCAGCAGGAGCTCTCCACCCGGAATGGCCCGGGCCGGGCGGTGGGTTAAAGACTGATAGAGGGCGGCAGCCGCCAGGGAGAGGTAATAGGTGGAGCCACACCCTGTGAATAAGGTCTGTGCATATTTCTCGAGAGAGGCAATAGGCGCGTCGCTGGCCCGCTCCAGGGCCGCCTGCCAGGCCACGGGTTGGGAGTGAATTTCGTTGAAAGTGTGATAAAAAGTGGGTTCGTTCATGGCTCTATGAATTGTCTGCGGTGGAATCCTGTCCCGGGCGAACCCAGGAAAACGAAGGTTGGATCGAATGGGTCGATTTCAATAGGCCATCCGAAGGGCCAAGCCAGGCCCTGGTTGACAGCCGTCCAGTTCTTGCCGCCGTCCACGCTGCGCATCACCCCGGCGGAGCCGGCAGGCCCGGCCCCGCAACAGTCGTTCAAGGAGGAAGTCACATAAAGAATCTCAGGATTTTCAGGATGCACGGCCACGCCTCGGGCCACATTGTTGGACCAGAGCTTCTGCCAGCTCACACCGCCATCCTGGCTGCGATACAGTCCCAGCCCGTTGCCGTAGCAAGTGACATACACCCAGCCCGGATTGGACGGATCCGGCTTGATGTCATACACGCCCCGCATCTCCTTGAGGCCCGATTTCTCCCAAGTGTCCCCGCCATCGGCGGATCGCCAAAAACCGCCATCACCGCCCGCATACACCAGACGACCGTCATTGGGATCCACCGCGGTGATGCGGGCCCGACCTCCGCCAAAGACCTTCTGCCAGTGGAAGCCGTCGTCCGTGCTGCGATAGACGTGACCGACAGCGGTTACGAAAAGGGTGCGTCGCGCCACCGGGCTGCGGGGATCCAGCGAAAGCCCCCATATCTCCGGGTTTCCTTTTGGATTGGGCAAACCATCGCCTACATCTTGCCAACTGCCTGGCTCGCCGTAGTCGTCACTGCGGATCAGATGGCTGGTTGGTCTGCCATTGGTCGGGGTGCGCACGCTACTGGCCCATACCACGCCTGGCCGGTCCGGATCCGTGAGGATGGTGCGCACATCCCCGCCCCGTCCACCCTCCCAACCGAACTCATCCTGGTTGCACGATTGCCAGGTGTCGCCATGATCCCGGCTGCGCCAGATGCCCATGTCCCACAAGCCAATGTAAATGAGGCCCGGCTCAGCTTGGCTGATCGCTAGATCGTAAACTTCTGTGTTGTCGATGCCTGTGCTGCGCCAATGGTTAGAGCCCGGGGGCGTCTCCCGGGTGTGCAGGCCCCGAAAAGACGCACCTCCATCGAATGAGCCGTACACGAACTGCTGGTTGACCCAATAATACGCATCCGGATCGGAGAGATCACCTCCCAACGTCGTGCCCGGCCCCGTGCCAAAATGCCACGCAGGTTGCCAACCAGGCTCGGTCCAGTCGCTGACTGCGCTCTTGCGAGCCCAATGCTGACCCGCGTCTTGCGTTTCCCACACGCCTTGCTCGTTGATGATCCGCAGAATCTGGCCCGATTTGGCGAAAATGCGTCCCCACACAACCGCCTGCTTTACCCAGGTGCGCCCCTCATCCGCACTGGCATAAACCCCCTGGCCTTCCACCGTCACAAAAAGATGCGTTGGATCGTCTGGAGATAAAACCATGTCAGTGATGGGGCCTAACGTTTCCCCCATCTGCTGCCAATGCCGCCCCCCATCATGGCTACGGAAAAGCGCTTTCACGCCGCTGGCAAATCGATCCTCCCCCGAAACCAGATAGAGCGTGTCGGGATCCCGAGGGTGAAGAATGAGCCGCAATACCCGCATCGGTAGGGAAAAACCATCGGAGGAAATGACTTTCCGCCAGGTAAGTCCCCGGTCCTCAGTCCGATAGATGCTTGCCCGGGCATTTTGCCAGCCCAACTGTCGAGCCGCGTACCCGATGCGAGGATCCGCAGAGGAAAACGCAATGTCCTTCCAATACCCTCCCTCCACTACCTGCTGAAAAGTCTCACCTCGGTCCTGGCTGCGATACAATCCGCCATCGATGCCCAGGTAAATAAGCCGCTCATCCTTGGGATCAAAGCCCACTCCGCTGGCGTGGGTGAACTTCAGGCCCCGGTATGAGCCGATCACGTCCCAAGACTGACCTCGGTCCAGGCTCCGATAAGCGCCGCTTACGTCGGAACAGACGATGATGATGCCTGTGGGCCCGGCGCCCACGCACATGAACCAGCCGCCACCCCCTGGGTTGATGGGCTCCCAGGCCTGGGAGGGGCTTTGCTCTCGCATCAATCTTGGCATAAGAATCCAGGACATCGAAGCAACGATCAAAAGAAGGATGATGAGCGGCAAAAGAAGCCGCCAGGGCTTTTTGAGAGCGGATGTAGACTCCATAAACCGGTGCATCAAACTTTTTCGGGAGGAAAGAAGTCCATCTCAACTGAAAAGAATCGCTATGTCATCTGGAGGGTGCGACCGCAAGGCCAGGGGATAGACAATATCGGGGAATCGAGGTCGCGGCATTGGCGTGTGGGCCGCCACCAGTTGGGATGAGGCGGGATTCGCTGAGGTGTAAGGTCATATCTCCGAGTCCGGAGCTTCCTCGGCCACAATGGTGTGGATGTCTCGGGCCTGAAGTTGTTCCAAGAACCCATTGTCTGTTTTGTTATCGGTAATCAAGATGTCGATGGCGGAGAGGGGCGCCAGATAGGCTGTGGAGACCACGCCGCATTTGGTGTGGTCCGCCAGGATGATGGTTTGGGCGCCGATGTTGAGGATGGCCCGGTCGGTGAGGGTCTCGGGCAAATAATCGTTTGTCAGCCCGTTCTTCAGATCAATCGCCCGAATGCCCAGGAAAACCTTATTCGCCCGCACCTCCCGCAGCGCCTGTTCTGCGATATGCCCGATCATGGAGAGCTCGCTGTGGCGCAACATGCCGCCAATGACCACAGTGTCGATGTCCTGATCATGGGCCAGCTCATTGACGACCAGCAATGAGTTGGTGATGACGGTAAGATTTTTCTTCCCGTGCAGGTTTTTGGCCACCTCCAGCACCGTGGTGCCGCTGCCCAAAAAAATGGCGTCGCCATCCTCCACGAGCTGGGCCGCGGCCTGGCCGATGCGTTTCTTTTCCTCGGCCTGCTCCTTTGAGCGCTGCAAAGCGGGAAGTTCGGGCGGAGCCTGGCCCAGCATGGCGCCCCCGCGAAACCGTCGCACCTTCCCCTGTTTCGCCAAGGCATCCAGATCGCGCCGCACCGTGGCGGGACTGACGCCTAGATGGCGCATCAGTTCGTCCACAGTCACCCGCTTGCGAGAGCCCAGGAATGTCAGTATCTGATCCTGTCGCTCCAGATTGGAAAGATTGTTTTTGACGATGTCGGTCGATAGAGACATGCGAAATTCCAAGAGAGACGTTTCAATCAGAATAAATCAGTATTCAATCACTTTCAATCATATCTTCGCGCATAAATAATCATTTGTCAAGAGGGGCGATCAGATTTCTTGAAAGTGGTGAACATTTGAACATGCATGAACACTTGACACGCTCGCTGTTCTGGTGTAAGATGAACAATACCGACATTTGTTCAATACTGTTCATGTGTTCAAGAGACAACCATGACCTCTGATTCTGAACGTAAAAAACTTCTATACAAGGTGGCCCAAGCTTACTATGAGGACGGCCTGACCCAGCGGGAGATTGCTCAACGGCTGGGGATTTCTCGAATCAAGGTGTCGAGATGGCTGCAACAGGCCCGAGACGAAAAGATCGTGCAGATCACCATTGTGCCGCCGGTGGATTCCAACGCGGATCTGGAGCGGGCCCTGGAAAAGCGCTACGATCTGTTGGAGGTGATCATTGTAACGCCCGAGCGCTATGATCAGGCTGGGGTGGCTTCGGCGTTGGGGCCCGCGGCTGCTGATAACCTGGTGCGCTCTCTGGAAGGCAACGAGATCGTGGGCCTGAGCTGGGGCACGACGTTGCGTAAGGTCATCGAGGCGTTGCCGGTGATGAACTGGCCCGAGTTGACGGTGGTGCAGCTTCTCGGTGGATTGGGGCGCCCCGAGGCCGAGGTGCATGGCACCGATCTGGCGCGGCGCATGGCCCAAGCCTTCAACGCCAAACTGCGCCTGATCCCCGCTCCGGGCATCGTCAGCAGCAAGCTGGTGCGCGACGCCCTGATGCAGGACCTGCAAATCAGCGATACGCTGGCCCTGGCGCAACGGGCCGATGTG
>JALSPL010000501.1 GCA_026985975.1 Anaerolineae bacterium
CGCCCGAAACCGAGACTCTGAGCTCCAGTCTGGGCGAACAGACCTACAACGCCGAGATCCTGGCCGACGTTCAGGCGCCGGTGGTGGCCGAGGTCGCGGGCCAGATCCTCGCCGTCAATGTCGAAGCGGGCGATGAGGTCAGCAAGGGTGATGTGCTGGTGCAGATCGATCCCACCCTGATGGAGGCGCAACGCGCGCAGGCCGAGGCGGGCCTGATGGCGGCGCAGGCGCAACTGGACATGGCCCAAGCCCAACCGAAGCCTGCTGACCTGGAAGCGGCTGAAGCCGCGGTCAAGGCCGCTGAAGCGGCCTACCAACGCGCCCTGAAGGGCGCCACGCCCGAAGACCGACGGCTGGCCCTGATTCAGGTGCGGCAGGCCGAGGAGGCGGTGAAAATCGCCCAGGGCCAATACGATCGCATCGCCGGGCAGCCCTTCGCATCCATGATGCCCGAGGCCTACCAGTTGCAGCAGGCCACCTTCGGGTTAGAGGCGGCCAAGACGCAGTATAAAAAAGTGGAGAACGGGGCCACACCCGACCAGATTGCGGGGGCCTACGCCCAACTGGCCGGGGCCAAAGCGCAGTTGGCTCGCCTGAAAGAGGGCGCCAGCGATGAGCAGATCAAGGCGGCGGAGGCGGGCGTCAAGCAGGCGGAGGCTGCACTCTATCTGGCCCAAACCCAGGTGGACAAAGCCACGGTCAAAGCGCCCATCGACGGCGTTGTGGCGCAGATCATGGCCCCGGCGGGAACCATGGCCGGGCCCGGCGTCCCCCTGCTGGTCTTGCTCTCCCCCGATGTCAAGCTCATCGTATCGGTGGAAGAGGCCCGCATCCCCGAGGTGCGCATCGGACAGCCTGCCAAAATCACCGTGGCGGCCTATCCTGACCGGGAATTCGCGGGCGAGGTCACCGAGATCTCTCCGGCGCTGGACCCCGCCACCCGCACCCTGCCCATCACCATCCGCCCTACGGGCGACGCCTCGGGCTTGAAGCCGGGCATGCTGGCCACCGTGACGCTGCTTGGGAAATAGAACATTGGCCTCGTCAGCAGAGATGTTCTCAAAGCCAGCGTTGGCCGCCCGCTCAATCACGTAATGCGTGATGCGTAAAACGTGAAGTTCTTGCGCATTACGCATCACGTTTTACGGGCTTGGCCGAGCGCTCAACCACGTAATGCGTAAAAACGTAAAACGTGAGAACTGTTACGCATTACGCCTTTACGCATTACGCCTTTACGCATTACGCCTTTACGCATTACGCCTTTACGCATTACGAAATCGGCTGCCCGCACCAGATTGGCTTGCACATTGTCATCCTTCAAGCTGACAGTTGCTTTACTTGCATCTTGAACGGTCGTCAGCCCACTATTTTTTGCATAGCGCTGATAAGAAGTGATTGTCAGCTAAAGTATAGGAGTAGGTTTTATGAAAATATGGAATACCGCCATCCGCAACCCCGTCGGCACCACGATGATTATGGTGGCGCTGGTGGTGTTGGGCGTTGTCTCCTTCTTCCGCATGCCTGTGGACCTGTTTCCGGACGTCAGTTTTCCGGTGCTGGCCATCACCACCATCTACCCCGGCGCCGGGCCCGACCAGACCGAGTCGCAGATCACCGAGCTGATGGAAGAGGAGATGAGCGCCATCTCGGGCGTGGATGCGCTGAATTCCGAGTCGGGCGAGGGTTACAGCCTGGTCATCATCCAGTTCACCATGGACACGGACGTGGACAAGGCCGCGCAGGATGTGCAGGAGAAGCTGAATCAGCTCAGCAACCAGCTGCCCTCGGATGCGCAGAGCCCCATCGTGCAACGCTTCGATCCTGCCACGACGCCGGTGATGATCTATGCTGTGACCGACACGTCGGGTCGATACTCGGCCGTCGAGCTGGGTGACCTAGTGAAGACGGACATTCAGCCGCCCTTGCAGCGGGTTCCGGGCGTGGCGGTGGTGGAAGTCGCGGGCGCAGAGGAGCGGGAAATCCAGGTTGACATGGATATGCTGGCCTTGCAGGGCAAGTACGTGGCCCCACAGCAGGTTTCCGGCGCTATTCAGTCCTACAATTTCGATATTCCGGGCGGGCCCGTGCCCCAGGGCGACAAAAACGTGTTGGTGCGCACCCCCAGCAAGATCAATACCCTGGACGACCTGGAGAAGGTGGTGGTCAGCCAGCGGGGCGCGCCCATCCGTATCAGCGATGTGGCTCAGGTTCAGGACGCGTTCAAGGAAAAAGAGAGCTATTCGCGGGTGAACGGCGGCAGCGCCCTGGTGCTCAATGTGTACAAGCAGAGCGGGTCCAACACCGTGGCTGTGGCCGATGGCGTCAATGCGGCGGTGGAAGAGATGTCGGCCGCTTATCCCGAGCTGGCAATCGTCAAGGTGGCGGATTCCTCGGTGTTTGTGCGCCAGTCGGTGGCCGACGCGGTCAGCGACACCATCTGGGGCGCGATTTTGGCCACGCTGGTGGTGCTGTTCTTCTTCCGCAACCTGCGCAACACCTTCATCACCATGATCGGCCTGCCGGTCATCCTCATCGGCACGGTGTGGGGGATGGATATGTTCGGCATCTCCCTGAACCTGGTGTCGCTGCTGGCCCTGGCCATGGTGGTGGGCCTGGTCATCGATGACGCCATCGTGGTGCGTGAAAATATCTTCCGCTGGATCAATATGGGCTATTCGCCGCGCGAGGCGGCCAGCAAGGCCACAGGCGAGGTCTCGCTAGCGGTGCTGGCCACCAGCGCCACCATCATCGCGGTGTTCCTGCCGGTGGCCTTCACCTCGGGCATTGTGGGCCAGTTTTTCAAGGACTTCGGTCTGACGGTGGTCATCGCCATTGTCATCTCCACCTTCGAGGCCCTGACTCTGGCTCCGATGATCAGCGCCTATTTCTTCGCCAAGAAGAAGATCAAGGGCGGGCCTCAGCCCCTGGATGGCGAGATGAACGGGCAGGAGGCCGCGCAGCCGGTTATCGATGAGAGCGCCGGTGAGGAGAAGGCGGGCGAAGGCTGGATGTACCGCTCGTACGGGCGGCTGCTGGGCTGGGTGCTGGATCACAAGAAGCTGTCCGTCCTCGCGGCCACGGTGATGGTGGCCCTGAGCATGCTCAGCTTTCCCTTCATCAATCAGACCCTGCTGGCCGATATCGACGAGGGCGAGTTCACCGCCACCCTGACCATGCCTCCGGGCACGCGGCTGGCGGTGACCGATGAGCACGCCAAAGTGGTGGAGGATGCGCTCATCGTTCATCCCGACACCGAGTCGGTGTTCACCACAGTGGGGCGGCAGGGCGCGCCCGAAGAGGCCACCTTCAAAGTCAAGGTCTCGCCCGACGCGGAAGGCGGCACCCGTGCGGTGATGGATGAATTGCGCACCCAACTGGCAGACGTGGCGGGCCTCACCTTCCAGATGACCGGCGGCGCCTTCGATTTCGGGTTCGGCGGTCTGCAAGGCCGGGATGTGGTCATCGAGGTGAAGTCACAGACGGGCGATCTGGATGAACTGGCCCAGGGCGCGGACATCGTTATGCAGCAACTGGCCGCGATTCCGGGCCTGACCGATGTGGAAAGCAATCTCAAGGAAGGCAAGCCGGAGATGCGCATCGAGGTGGATGAGGATCGGGCCGCGCAGTTTGGCCTGAGCCCGGCCTACGTCGGCTCCACCATCCGCACCCTCATCACAGGCGACATCGCCTCCACCTTCCGCGGCGAGGGGCCCGAGGCCGAGATCCGCGTGTGGCTGCAGGAATCGGATCGGGATAATCTGGAGGATGTGCTGAATTACAAGCTGCTGACGCCCACGGGCCAACTCGTGCCCTTGCGCAATGTGGCCACGCTCACCACGGGCACAGGCCCCACCACCATCAGCCGCGTGGATCGACTGGCCACGGCCACCATTGGCGCTAACTTCACGGGCCGCAGCGTGGCCGACGTGGAGGAGGATGTCAACGCCATGCTGGCCACAGTGGGGCTTCCCCCGGGCGTGACCGCGGAGCTGGGGGGCGAGGCGGCCATGCAAGGCGAGGCCTTCGGCGATCTCTACACCGCTCTGCTTCTTTCTATCGTGTTCGTTTACATGGTGCTGGCCAGCCAGTTCAAGAGCTTCACCCAGCCCGTCATTATCATGATCGCGCTGCCCCTGTCGGTTATCGGCGCGATTTTGGCCCTGCTGCTCACCAATCATCCTATGGACATGACCGCGATGATCGGTTTCATCATGCTCATGGGCCTGGCCACCAAGAACTCGATCCTGCTGGTGGACTTCGCCAACAAGGAGCATGAGAAGGGCGTGCCCGCGGACAAAGCTATGCGCATGGCCGGGCCTGTGCGCCTGCGCCCCATCCTGATGACCGCCATCTCGTTGATTTTGGGCATGGTTCCTGTGGCCCTGGGCCTGGGCGCGGGCGGTGATTTTCGGGCGCCCATGGCCATTGCCGTCATCGGCGGCATGACCACCAGCACCCTGCTCACCCTGTTCATCGTGCCCCTGGCCTATGTCCTCTGGGTCAATTATCAGGATCGGTGGAAGGCGAAGCGGGCGGCGAAGGAGACCGCACAGGAGGCGGCGGAAGCAGTGGCGTAAAGAAAGATGCGACGCACTTGGACGATGCGTCGCATCTGTTCTCGAACAAATGATGATCACCGCATCGCCAGCGGCAGGTAGAGGGAAATCGGCTTGGGAATTTCGTTGGGATAGGTCATCAGCAGCGGCTGGATGGCTTGTTCGGTGCCCAGCAGAGGCGAGCCCGGCTCATCATAGCGCCACCAGAAGGAGCCATCGTCCGCCTGAAAGGCCAACAGGGCCGCGGCCGCGCTGCGGTTTTTCGTGAGCGTCGGGCCTTCCGGGTCCCAGCCCGCGGCCGTCAATCCCTGGACGACCAGGGCTGTGGAGTCGACGTTGCTGACTTCATCGCCATAGATGCCGCTGAGCTCCCAGCCGCCGTCATCGTTCTGCATGGCCATCAGCCGACCGATGCACTGGTTGACGGCCGGCGTGTCGGCCCGACCTGCGCCGGATAGCGCGTAGATGACCAGGCCCGAGGTGTCGGTGTCGGTGACGTCGCCGCCAATGGGCCAGCCCCAGCAGCCATCCGGGTTTTGATCGCCGATGGTGGCGGCAATAGCTTTTTCGGGAATGGATTGCCCCGCCTCCTCCAGGGCGATGAGGGCCAGACTGTTGCGAAAGAGGTTGTAGGGGTGATAGAAGCCGGTGGTCATGTCATATCGGGATTGGATGAAGGCGATAAGGTCGGTATTGGCGAAGTGACGGGGGTCTTTGCCCGCAACCAGAGCCGCGCGCAAGACTTTGGCTACATCCCCCACATCTTTGCCGGGAAGATCGTCAAAAGCCTGTTCGCAATGTTGGATCAGGGAGTCGCCATCCAGAACCCAGCGGCCCGCGCCAGGATTTTCGCCCGTCAGGGCCACGACTCTGGCTGCGTCGCAGGCGCCCACGCCGATGAGTTCGCCCTGCAGGAACTGATCGTGAATCCAATCGATGGCCCGGGCCGCCGCGGCTTCTCGCTGCGGGCGGGTGGACGCGGGCGTGAGGGGGCGGGCGCTCGCGGGCGGGGCCACGAGGGGGAACAGGGTCAGTATCAGAAGTGGGAGTAGGAGTAAAGCATGTTTTTTCATGGTGTGAAAGAAGGAGGGTGAGTGAAGAGTGAACAAAGCGTCAGGCTTCGCCTGCAAAAAGACATTCAAGGTCTCGCAGACCTTGAATGTCTGGGTGCAAGCCTCATGGCAGGCGCATCAGGCGCAGAATGGCCTTCATGTCCACCGCGGCCTCGACGATGTCGGCCAGGCGGTCGTAGGCCGATTCGCGTAACGCCCGGGCCGAGAGCTGGCCATCGGGCCGCCAGCCCAGCGACGCCAGCCACTTGCGGCGAAATGCGTCGTTCTCGAAGATGCCATGCAGGTAGGTTCCCCACACGCTGCCGTCGTCGGATTGAGCGCCGTCGGGCGTGTTCTCGGCCCGGGCGCCGCGGCGCACGATGTTTCCGAAGGGCTTGGCGCCATCCAGCCGCTCCGTCTCGCCGGTGTGGATTTCGTAGCCGGTCACCAGTGAGCCGTCAGGCAGCCGCATCAGCGAGCGATGGGTGTGTTTCTTCCGCTGAAATGTCGTCCTGACTGGCAGCAGCCCCAGGCCCGGGAAGGTCCCCGGCCGCGGGCCTTCCAGCCCGGCCGGGTCTATCAGCTCCCGGCCCAATATCTGGTACCCGCCGCAAATGCCGACGACCGATGCGCCGCGGGCCTGGGCCTGCAGGATGGCGTCAATCAGATTTTGTTCGCGTAGCCAGAGGCTATCCGCCACCACCGCCTTGCTGCCCGGTAAAATAATTGCATTGGGCTGCCCCATTTCCTCGCCGCGGCGCACGAATCGCACCCGCACGCCCGGCTCCGCCAGCAACGGATCGAATTCGTCGAAATTGGAAATGTGGGGCAGGTAGGGGATGACGATGTCGATGGGAGCGGAGTCAGCGCCCGCAGGCTGATTGGCCACGCGATCCAGCGGTGCGGCGTCCTCATCGGGCAGATAAAGATCGGTGATGTAGGGGATGACGCCCAGGGTGGGAACGCCAAAAGCTTTCTCTTGCAACACATCCATGGCGTCGCCCAGCAGGCGCACATCGCCCCGAAATTTGTTGATGAGGAAGCCCTGGATCAGGGCCCGCTCCTCCGGCTCCAGCAACAGCATGGTGCCCGCCAGGGCTGCAAACACCCCGCCGCGATCGATGTCTCCCACCAGCAGGCTGGCGGCGTGGGCAAAGCGGGCCATGCGCAGATTCACCATATCCCCCGCCTTGAGATTGATCTCGGCCGGGCTCCCCGCGCCCTCCAGCACGATGACGTCGTAGCGCCCGGCCAGCCGCCGGTAGGCCGCCTGCACCTCGGGCCAGAGCCGTTTTTTGAGATCGAACCAATTGCTGGCATCGATATATCCGGCCGCCTGGCCGTTGAGGACAACCTGGCTGCGGTGATCGGCCTCGGGCTTGAGCAGCACCGGGTTCATGTCGGTGTGCGGCTCGACGCCCGCGGCTTCAGCCTGCACCATCTGCGCCCGGCCCATCTCGCCCCCCTCGGGCGTGACGCCAGCATTATTGCTCATGTTCTGGGCCTTGAAGGGCGCCACCTGATAGCCGCGTCGGGCCAGAATCCGGCAGAAGGCCGTGGCGACAAGACTCTTGCCCGCATTGGAGTGCGTGCCCAGAATCATCAGGGCGGGAGGAAGGGAGGATGGC
>JALSPL010000502.1 GCA_026985975.1 Anaerolineae bacterium
GGTGATTTTATCCAGGTCGATGCCCAGCTCGGCCAATTTGGCCAGTTGCGCCCGGGCGATGTCCACATCCTTGTCCACGGTGCGGGAAATGAACGCATGATCCAGCGTCGCTTCGATGGTGTGCAGTGGCATGGTGTTCACCGTGTGCGGCCCGATAAGATTCTCGACATAAAGCACATCGGAATAAGCGGGATTCTTGGCGCCGGTGCTGGCCCATAATGGCCGCTGCACCCGCGCGCCCTTCTCGGCCAGGGCCGCCCAGCGTTCGCCCGCAAACAGCTCTTTGAAGCGAAGATAAGTCATTTTGGCGTTGGCGATGGCGATCTTGCCCTGCAGCTCGGTGTTGCCGATGGCGGCCAGGGCTTTATCCACCTGCGTATCCACGCGGCTGACGAAGACCGACGCCACCGACGCTACATGATCCAGCGGCTCGCCCGCCGCGGCCCGTTTTTCCAGCCCCTCGATGTAGGCCAGGGCCACCGCATCATAATCGGCCAGCGAGAACATCAGCGTCGCGTTGATGTTGACGCCCTCGGAGATGAGTTGACGGATGGCCTCGACGCCCTCGGCGGTGGCGGGCACTTTGATAAACAGGTTAGGGCGGTCGATGGCCTGCCACAGGCGGCGGGCCTCGGCCAGGGTGCCTGCCAGGTCATGGGCCAGCTCGGGGTTCACCTCGATGCTGACATAGCCGTCGCCCATGAGGCTTTCTTCATAGAGGCCCGTCATCTCGTCGGCGGCCGCAGTGATGTCGGCTTGAGAGATGGCGTCGTAGATTTCGAAGGGCGTCGCGCCCTGGCGGGCCATCTCGCCGATGAGGTCATCATACAGGGCGCTGCCGCTGATGGCTTTGTTGAAGATGGAGGGATTCGAGGTGACGCCGCGCACGCCCAGGTCCAGCAGGGCCTTCAGTTGTCCTGTTTCCAACACATCTTTGCTGATAAAATCCAGCCAGACCGACTGGCCGTAGCGGAAGTAGAGTTCTTGTAAGGGTGTCATAATCGTTGCCTTTTAGTTGGAGAGCGCCGGAGGTGACAATAAACAGATATCGGGGATGGCGTATTGGGGGGCGCCTCGCGTGAGTTGCGAGGCGGACAATATCCAATACCCATTACCAATATCTATTATACCCCAAATCGGTTGCGGCGGATGATCTCAGAGATGGCCTGCCGGGTGGTGGGAACATGGCCCGGCAGGGGCAAAATACGCTCGTGCAGGGCGTCGATGATCCATTCCTTCTGCGGGAAGAAGGTTTCCTCCAGCTCCGCGGGCGGGGTGATCCAGTTGCGGGAGCCCACCACCACGGGCGGGCCGTCCAGATAATCGAAGGCCAGTTGGCTCAGATTGGAGGCCACCGTGTGCATAAAGGAGCCGCGCTCCACCGCGTCGGAGGCCAAGACCACCTTGCCCGTCTTTTTGACCGAAGCCACCAGAGGCTCGTAGTTCAGGGGATTGATGAAGCGCAGATCGATGACCTCGGCGGAGACGCCATATTGCTCTTCCAGCTCTTTGGCCGCGTCCAGCGCCCGATAGAGGGTCGCTCCCAGGGTGATGATGGTGACGTCCCGGCC
>JALSPL010000503.1 GCA_026985975.1 Anaerolineae bacterium
AAAAAGACCGGCCTCATTCCGAGCGCCGGTCTTTTTTGTTGCAGTAGATGGATCGTGAATGGCTATGAGCCAGACGCTTCTTTCTTTAACTTCAGCAGCGCATAGAGGACGATGGCAATGACCGCGACGACCAGCAACAGGATGCCGATGGGCGTCCAGGGGACTTCCAGGGCCCGAGGCGTCTCAATCTCGGCTTCATCCTCGACGGTTTTCGGCAAGGGCTGGGGCTTGGGCGCGAAATCCACCCGCAGAGTCTTGGGTGCGCCCGCGTCGGGCGAGGAGAGGGAGGCCAGGGCGTCGGCTTTCTCCTGATCGTAGCCCAGGGCCGCGAAATCCAGACGCCCGTCGCGCACATGACAATCCGTGCAGGTCAGGGCGTCCTCTTTGGGCGGGATGCCGTGGCTGAGCTGCAAGGGCACGGCCAGGGTTTTCGGCTGCCACTGGCCGCTGTAATCCATGCCCGCGGCCCGGGCCCCGGCGACGATGGCCTTCTCCAGATCGCCGGTCTTGTAGAACACGCCCAGCTTCAGGGGGATGGGCTTGCCCGAGGACGCATCCACCGGAACCACGCCCTTGAACAGCTTGAAGGGCTGAAGTTTGGAGGCTTCGTCATCGAAGCTGCCGGGCCATTGGCCGGGCGTGAGCTTGCCGCCGTTGTACCATTTGTAGATGGGCTCCACGCTGTTGGCCGGGGCCACGTCATCCACCGGTTCGTACAATTCTTTGATGGGATCGTAGACCGGCTCGGCGGTCCAGTCCCGGGTCATCAGGCCGCCGGTGCTGCGAATGTGGCAGGCGCGGCAGTCGAGACGGGCGTGTTTTTTGTTGATGAGAGGATTGGCGTGGGGGGCGTCGGTGTGGCAGCTCTCGCAGGTCAGGCGCTCCTCGTGGTCGCGGCTCCACAGGGTGGGCGCGTAGCCGTACACGGTGTGTTGATCGCCAGCATGGCAATCTACGCAAACCATGCCGTTGTCGGCGTGGACGTCGCCCGCAGCCTCGGCCGCGTGCTTGTCCGCCACCGGCGCGAAATCCACGCCCCGCTTGTAGAGCTTGCCCCCGCCCGCGTTGAGGTGACAGCGCAGACAGGCCTCGGCGGTGGGGCGGGCGGCGCTGCGGGCCGCGGCCAGGCTTTTATCCCCGGGCAACGTCCAGTTCCCCGCCTCATCCTGCTGGGGATAGCGGGCGTTCATGTCGTAGACTTCGGCGTGACAGATGAGGCAGTCGATCTGAGCCTTGGCCTCGGGCGTCTGTGCCTCGGGCGTGCCGGGCATGGGCCCGCCGCCTACGTGGCAGCGCCCGCAGCCGCCCGCGATCTTCATGTCGGGATTGAGGATGCCCAGCCAGTTGATGCGGGGGATGGATGCGGGGATGGGGCTGTAATGATTCATCTTCTCCGACCAGGTGTAATGCACTGAGTGCATCACCTCGTCCGCCGAGTCCAGATGACAGACCTCGCAGGTCTCCGGGCCGGTGTATTCCTCGATGTGCTGGTGCTCGGGCGGCGGATCGGCCCAGGCCTGCGCGGGAAACAGCGCCAGCGCAGCCAAGATGAGGAATGCGTAAAACGTA
>JALSPL010000504.1 GCA_026985975.1 Anaerolineae bacterium
GCAGGGCTCAGTTGGCCCGACGCTGCTCCACCTCCACAAGGAAATCCACGGCGATGGGTTCGGGCACGCCTTTGCGGAAGATGATTTTGCCCCGGGCCAGGGCTTTTTCGTCACTGGCGTCGCCCGAAAGCTCGGCGTCCACGATGATGAGATCGCCGGTGCCGAACTCGCCTTGCAACAGGCGCTTGCTCAGCGGGCTTTCGATCTCCCGTTGCAGCACCCGGCGCAGGGGACGGGCGCCATATTCGGGATCGTAGCCCCTGGCGCTGAGCACGCGGGCGGCGTCATCGGTCAACTGGATCTCCACGCCCAATTCCTGCAGGCGTGCGGCAATATCGGCCACTTGCAGGGCGACGATTTGCAGCACTTGCTCGCGGGTGAGGACATGGAAGGGGATGATCTCGTCCACGCGATTGAGAAATTCGGGCCGGAAGGTCTGCTTGAGGTCTTTCTGGATATCGCCCAGCAGCCGGGTTTCATCCATGCCCGCGTCGGCCTGGAAACCGATGCGGCGGGTCTCGGTGACGCGGCGGGAGCCGACGTTGGTGGTCATAATGATGATGGTGTTGCGAAAATCGACGGTGCGCCCGTGACCATCGGTGAGACGGCCATCTTCCAGGATCTGCAATAGGGTGTTCCACACTTCGGGATGGGCTTTCTCCAGCTCATCGAAGAGGATGACCTGATAGGGGCGGCGGCGCACGGCCTCGGTGAGCTGCCCGCCCTCGTCATAGCCCACGTAGCCGGGAGGCGAGCCCAAAAGGCGGCTGGCGGTGTGCGATTCCTTGTATTCGCTCATATCGATGCGCAGCAAGGCGTCGGAGTCGTCGAAAAGGAATTCGGCCAGGGCTTTGGCCAGCTCGGTCTTGCCCACGCCGGTGGGGCCCAGAAAGATGAAGGAGCCGATGGGGCGGCGGGGGTCCTTGAGTCCGGCCCGGGAGCGGCGAATGGCGTCCGAGACCGCCACGATGGCTTCGTGCTGGCCGATGATGCGCTGGTGCAGATAGTCCTCCATCCGCAGCAGTTTCTGGCTTTCCGATTCCAGCATCTGGCTGACGGGAATGCCAGTCCAGGCGTGAACGATCTGGGCGATGGCTTCCTCATCCACCTCGGTGCTCAGGCCCGAAAAAGCCTGCCAGGCCTGATACCGCTCATTGTATTCCTGCTCGCGGCGGATGAGTTCGGTCTTGAGTTCGGCGCCGCGGGCATAATCCCGATCCGCCCAGGCCCGTTCCTCCTTCTCTCGCAGATCGGCCAGTTCCCGCTTCATCTTCTTCAGTTCGGGCGGTTCGGAATGCAGGGCCACGCGCTTGCGGGCGCCGGCCTCATCAATGAGATCGATGGCCTTGTCGGGCAGGCGACGGTCGCTGACGTAGCGATGGGAGAGACGCACGGCCGAGCGCAGGGCGTCATCGGTGTAAGTGACGCCATGATGCGCCTCGTAGCGATGCTTCAGCCCCTGCAGGATGTCCACGGCCTCCTCGACGCTGGGCTCCTCCACCCAGATGGGGGCGAAGCGGCGTTCCAGGGCGGCGTCGCGTTCGATGTGCTGGCGGAATTCGTCG
>JALSPL010000505.1 GCA_026985975.1 Anaerolineae bacterium
GGCGTTCAGCCGGACCATTGCCCGCTACAAGCTCGACCAGCATCTGGGCTGGATCGGGTTAGTGGCGGTGATCCTGGCCGTAGCCCTGGCCGTGGTCAGCCTGGTGTTGGGCGCGCAGGGATGGCCCGTTTCACGTCTGTGGTTTTATTACGTCATCAGCCTGTCGATGGCCCTTATCGGCGTGCAACTCATGGTGGCCTATGTGCAGATGCAGGTGCTGGAGGCCCTGCGCCAGCGCAACGATCTGGTCATCGAAGACATCCGCCGGGGCGAGGAATTTTCGAAAAACGGCAAGCCGGCGTCCGCGACGCCGCAAGAGCATGTGGCGTGAACTCGAACCGAAGAGGACGCATAGAAAAGGAATCTTCTTCAGCGCAATCAATCTCTTATGACGAATAAGGAAAAATTGTCTTCCGAAATCCGCAGAAACCTGGGAGCGCGGCATCTGCCCCCTTTGCGCCCGGCCAAATTCCCCGATGTGGGGGATGTGCTGCAAACGGCCCGGCTGCCCACCGAGGGGGAGCGCAAGGTGGATGTCATGCTGGTGAATCCGCCCGCGCCCGACGGCGGCATCTGGATTCGCTCCCAGCATCGGGTGGGCCGCCGCAGCCGCGAGAACATGATCTGGCCGCAGGTGAGCCTGGCCCAACTGGCCGCGCTGCTGGTCTCCGATTATACGGTGGAGGTGGTGGACGCCATCGCCGAGCGCATGAGTTGGGAGGCCTTCGAGCAACTGCTGGAGGAGAAACGCCCGGCCTATTATCTCACCCAGGTGACCGCGCCCACCCTGCGCAACGACATGTACGGCGTGTTCCTGGCCAAATCTCTGGGCGCGAAGACTATCGCCTTTGGCACCCATGTCACGCCCATGACCCGGGAGACCATGCAACCCTTCCCTGCACTGGATTTTGTGTTGCGGGGCGAGCCCGAGGCCACGCTGCGTCAGTTGCTGGACACGCTGGAAGGCAAGGAGCCCTCGGACCCGCGAGTGGCCAAGATCGTGCGGGAGACCAGCCTGAACGCCTGGATGAAGGAGGATGATCGTAAGGCTCTGGGGGGCATTCTGGGGCTGGCCTGGCGCCAGGGAGATGAAATCATCATCAATCCCGATCGTCCTTTCATTCCCGACCTGGATGACCTGCCCATTCCCCTGCACCACCTGCTGCCCCTGGAGAAGCAGCGCATGCCCATGATGAAGGGGCCATTCACCTTCATCGTCACCAGTCGCGGATGCCCGGCCGGCTGCAAGTTCTGCATCAAGCATGTCAGTTATCAGAATTCGGTGCGGGTGCGCTCGCCCGAGAACGTGATCGAGGAGTTGAAGATACTGTCCGACCTGGGCGTGCACAACATCCACATGTACGCGGATCTGTTCACGGTGAATCGGGATCACGCATTGGGCATCGCCCAGGGCATTCTGGATGCGGGATTGAATATCAAATGGACCTGCTGTCAATTCGCGCACGTGAGTGTACCACCTCTTCGCGGCAAAAGTGTACCAGTAAAAGGTGTGCGCTATGTCTGGAAAAAATAACGCTTTGGGGTTGGAAAAAATCGCGAGGGGT
>JALSPL010000506.1 GCA_026985975.1 Anaerolineae bacterium
CTGCTTTACGCCCGCCCGGAGGTTGTCATGTCGAACGCCCGATCACCCCGAACGCTCGCCTGGTTTTTGATTTTCCTCATCAGCTTTTCGATACTCCTGACAACGGCGTTCGTCTACGCTGATCCCGGCGCCGTCAACGAAATCATCCCGCCCGATCGCCGCACAGACTGGTCGCCCGGCATTCCGGGCGGCATTCCCGAATTCCCCATCGTCAAGAATGTGGCCGATTATGGCGCTACCCCCGATGATGGCGTCGATGATCGCCCTGCTATCCAGAACGCCATCGATGACGCCGCTTCGGCGGGCGGCGGAGCGGTTTTTCTGCCCGCCGGCGCGTATGATATCACGTCTCGCACACAAAGCGATGGGGCGCTGTATTTGCCATCGGGCGTGGCGCTGCGCGGCGAAGGATCGGATCGCACCACGCTGCAATTCGACCTCAGCGCATTTACCGACGGAGATGTGGCGGGCATCAAAGTGCTGGCCTGGGATTACGGCGCTTTCACTTCCGTCACCGGGGGATACAGCAAAGGCGCCACCAGCCTGACTGTCTCCGACGCATCTTCTTTCAGTGCGGGCGATTACGCGGAGATCGAGGAGGAGAATGACGCGAATATCAGCAATGAGGATTGGGCGCTGAATTCATTGGGAGAAATGGTCAAGATCATCGGCGTCAGCGGCAGCCAGCTTACGCTAGAGAAGCCCCTGAACTACGGATACGACGCCAATCGCAACCCCCAAATCCGCCGGGTGGGCGTCATCCGTAATGCAGGCGTCGAGCGCTTGCATCTGAAACGGCTGGACTCTGGCGGCGGGCAAATGATCTTGCTCTACAATGTAGCGAACGTTTGGGTGCGCGAGGTGGAGAGCGAGTACATCCTCAATAGCCATGTGTTGGGCATCGCTGCATATCAATGTGAAATCAGAGACAGCTACTTCCACCATGCCTGGGGGTATGGCTCGGGCGGGCAGGGCTATGGCGTCAATCTGGAGCGCCACAGCACGGATTGTCTGGTGGAGAATAATATCTTCCGTTATCTGCGCCATCCCCTCATCACTCAGGTAGGGGCCAGCGGCAATGTTTTTTCCTATAATTATTCCACCGATCGCCAATCATCATTGACTGACGTCTCCATCCATGGGCATTGGCCTTCCTACAATCTATTCGAAGGAGATATCGTGCAAGAGGTGAATGATTCCGATTATTGGGGAGCCAGCGGCCCGGGCAACACTTTCTTCCGCATGTGCGTACAGGCCGAAGGCATCCAGCTCATGAACAATTCCGATAATCAAAACGTGGTGGGCAACGTGTTGGGCGAAGCCGCACCCAATATCATCACCGAGGACAGCACCATTCAGGGCACGCTCATTCACGGCAATTATGAAAAAGGCGGCGTCACCTGGGATCCCACCATTTCGGATCACACGCTTCCCGACAGCTACTATCTGGCGCAAACCCCGGACTTTTACGAATACCAGACCATGGCCTGGCCCTCCACCGGCTCGGACGTGACCACGAATCAGGCCACGTGCACGAACCCCGCCCGCCAACGCTGGGAAGACG
>JALSPL010000507.1 GCA_026985975.1 Anaerolineae bacterium
CCAATTCCACTATGCGCCCTCCCCGATTTCTCCCAGGCGTCAGGGCACTGCTCATCTCGGTCGTTGGCCTCGGCCTGTTGCTCCTCATTTTTTCGACGCTAATCGTTCGGCCAGCGGCGGCGCAGACATCGCCGCAGGATGAGGTCATCGAGGTGCTCTCCTACGAGGATACGACCTGCTACTATCTCACATGGAAAGATAGCGAGGTCGATCCAGTCAACCACGCCTACAAAACCGTCGATATCGCCATCACCATCCCCTATACCGGCGTGATCGAGGAAGCAACCCTGCTATTACGATCAGCGAACGTGCGGGCGGAGGGCATTCACCCCATTGTCATCAATGGCGTTGACACAGGCTACACTCCCCCCTATTCCGACGGCTATCCTACATGCGATGCGCCTCGCCCGCCCATCCGCGAATACCCGCTTGATTTGTCGACGATCCCCATCCATCCCGGCGTCAATATAGTGAGGTTAACCACCGAAGGAACCACCGATATTTGGGGAGCGGATTACGTCGCCATCCGGGTGCGGGGCCGCAATATCAAAGGGGGACGCTTTGAAAGCATTATTTTCCCGGGCGAAAACGGTCAGGACGTTAGCGCAGAATTACTTTTGCCCTATAACTGGCAGCCCAATAGCCCCTTGCTGGTGCTCTTTCACGGCTGGCGAGGAACGCCCATCGAACCCTATTTCACCGATTACACGCCCGCGGCGCTGGAGCAGGGGTGGATTGTGGCTTCGCCACAACAGCGCGGGCAGAATGCGCTGGGGCCTGGCGGCCAGCCGCTGGCGTCGCGACGCAGCCAGCACGACGCCATCAAGCTGGTCGATTACATGAAAAACCATTACCAAGTCGATCCTCATCGCATTTATGTAGGCGGTTTCAGCATGGGCGGCATGATGGCGGGCGAGATGGCCGCCAAATACCCCGACACATTTGCCGCGGCCGTCACCCACATGGCCATCACCGACCTGCGCGACTGGTACTACGAATCGGGCGAATACCGCCAATCGCAGATCATCACCGAAACGGGCGGCACGCCCCAGGAAGTTCCCTTCGAATATGACCGCAGGAGCCCCAAAGAACTGGCGTCCAATCTGAAGAATACGCCCATCGCAGTGATTCATGGCATCTCCGACACCGTCGTGCCGCCCTATCAGGCTCAGGATTTTTACGACGCCATCGAGGCCAACGATCCAATTCATGCAGAATTACACTGGTATCCGGGCGGCCACGAGCCTGCACAGACGCCGCCGTTGGGCGGAGCGTGGGCCGTCAACTTCATGAAGGATTACAGTCTGAACGAAAATCCGACCAGTCTGCGCATTCGCACCGATGAATCCAAGTCCTATTACTGGCTCACCATCAATGCTCTCAAATCAGAGCCGTGGCGGGCCTTCACCCGCGTGGATCTGGATGTCCAGCCTGAAGATGAACGCGTTCTGGCAACCGTCAACGATGTTCAGCAGGTGGATTTGGGTTTCGATCTGGCGAAAATGAACTTCGATACGCATGTCAGCTATGTGGTGTCCCAGACAAATGATTTGCTGGGGTCCAGCATCCAGGCCGTTACGCCATTGAATGGACGCCTGAACGTCACGGCGCCCAAAGGGAATACACAACTGGAGATATTTCCCAATCGCGGCAATATGCCCGTCCAGCTCATCTTGCAACGGGGAAAGGATGGCTACAATGGCGTGCAGGACGCCTGGATCAATCAATGGTCTCCCGACGCGACATACGGCTCCGGAACCACCATCAACTTGCGTCCGGGCGCCGTCTATCGCGGATTGCTTCGCTTCGATCTCGATAATCTTCTGCCGGACAATATCCGCATCACCTCCGCCAATCTTTATCTTTACGACAACGGCAACGGGCCCGACATGACGGTCGACATTCACATCCTGACCCGGGATTGGGAAGAAAACACAGTCACCTACAACCAGGCTGCCAGCGGACGCCCCTGGACGCATCCGGGCGGCGATTATGATGCGTCGGTCGTCGCCAGCATGGCGCTGAACGGCAGCCAGCCCGGCTACGCCAGCGCCAATCTCCTCAATGTTGTCAGGGACTGGGTGGCTGATCCGTCCAGCAATAACGGCCTGCTGCTGGACGTCGCGCAAGCGAGCTACAACAGCGCCCGATCCGTTCAGGCCTCCGAGTTCTGGGATATCAACCAGCGGCCCAAGCTCAAGATCATCTACGAACCCATCCCGCCCACGCCCACCCCCGCCCTGGGCGAAGTCAGCGGCCTGGTCTATGAAGACGCCAATCGCAATCGCCGATATGACGCCGGAGAGCCGCTGCTGGCCGGCGCCACGGTGACGTTGCAGCAAAACGGCGTCACCCTGGGCCAGCAGACCACAGGCGTCGATGGGGCCTATCGCTTCGATCAACTCAGCTCTGGCTCTTACCAACTGCACGAAACGCCCCCTGCGGGCTACGCCCCGGCGCAACCCACGAGCAACATCTTCTTCACCATCGCCAACGGCGACTCGCTGACCTACAATTTCGGTCATGATCCGCGCCTCTATCTCCCCATCATCACCCGCTAATCATTATGGATCTGGTCGCCTGGTACGAGGCCTATTGGGCCGGAAAAGATGACAATGTGGATCACAGCCGCCTGGATTTGATGCTGCCCTATGTGCAGCCGGGCCAGCGCGTCTTCCAACTGGATGGCGGGCCCGGCATGTTGGCCGAGCGCATGGTCAAAGAGCGAGGCGCCGAGGTGATCATGACCGATCTCACCCACGAGGCCACGCGCCGGGCCCAGGCCAAAGGCCTGAACGCCAGCCAGCTTTACATCGCCGAACAGGACATCCCCTGGCCCGACGCCAGCTTCGATGTGGTGGTCTCCGACTCCGCCATCGAACATCTCTTCGATCCCGCCCGTCCTTTCGATGAACTGACCCGGGTGCTCAAACCCGGGGGGACCTTCATCCTCTGCCTGCCCAACATCGGGCATTGGCGGCACCGCTGGGAGCTGTTGCGGGGCCGATTCCCCTACATTCCCGCCAGCCCCACCGATTTCACCCATCTGCGCTTCTTCACGCTGCACGAGATCAGACAATGGCTGGGGGAGAGAAACATCGCCATCGAGCGGGTGGATGGATCGCCTTCCACCTGGGTGCGGGGCCTCTATCCCATCTGGATTCGACATCCCTGGGTGCGGCCCTGGTACGATAAACTGGCCCATCGCTGGCCCACCATGCTGGCCCGGGATCTGATCATCATCGGCAGAAAGAAAACAGCATGACTTTTCGCAAGCAGGTTACCACCAGCGCCGCCTGGGTGGGGCTTTCCACCGCCGTCAGCAAGGTGCTGGCGTTCATCACCATCACTCTGGTGCTGGCGCGGGTGCTGGCGCCCGGCGATTTCGGGCTGGTGGGGCTGGCGTGGCTGTCCATCAACGCCTTCGATTTCCTGCGCGAGCTGGGCATCACCTCGGCCCTGGTCTATCGCCAGGAGGAGGATGACAGCGTTTCGGCGGATGTGGCCTACATCGCCCTGGCCGTGGCCAGCGTCATCATTTACCCCATTGTTTTCGTTTCCGCCCCCTGGATCGAACGCTTTTTCCCTAACGCCACGGGGTTGGCGGCCGTCCTGCGGGTGCTGGCCCTGACGATGATAATCAATGCCGTGGGACAAGTGCCCTACACATTGATGGCCAAAAACCTCGATTTTCGGAACCGGGCCATTCCCCAAATCATCGCCGGAGTGGGAAATAGCATCGTCGCCATCACCATGGCCCTCAACGGCTTCGGCGTGTGGTCGCTGGTGGGGGGCTATCTTACCGACAGCATTTTGCGCAATATCCTGGTCTGGTTTTTCACCAGTTGGCGGCCCCATCTGCGCTTTGACAGGCAGGTGTGGCGCGAGATGTTCACCTATAGCAAGCACATCGTCAGCAGCCGCATCCTCATCTTCGGCATCACCAACATCGATGACGCCATGATCGGACGGATGCTGGGCACAGCATCTCTGGGCTTTTACACCCTGGGCTATCGTCTCAGCAATCTGCCCGCCACCCACATCACCAAACTCATCAGCAGCGTGATGTTCCCGGCCTTCAGCAAAATCCAGCGGGAACAAGAGCGCATCCGCAACATCTTCTTCCAAACCATTCATGTGGTGGTTCTGGTGGCGGCCCCTATCTCCGTGGCCACCATCATCCTGGGCCCGAACTTTGTACACACCTACTATCTGGGCAAATGGGATGACGCCATTGTGGCCATGCAATGGCTGACGATTTATGGCTTCATTCGTTCCATCGCCGCCAACATGGGCCCGATTTTGCGGGCCATGGGCAAACCGCAATGGCTCAGCGCCCTGGCCCTGTGGCGATTGATCACCATGGTCATCCTCCTCTATCCCGCCATTCTCTGGAAAGGCATCGCGGGCGTCAGCATCCTCAGCGCCGCGGTGGCTATCGTCGATTTCGGCATCGCCGCCTGGATGACCAAACGCCTGATTGGCGGCAGCTACTTCACCTATGTCACAACCCTGGGCCCCTCGCTGCTGGTGGCGGGACTTGCCGCTGGCGTTGGTTGGCTGATGCTGTCGCTGGTCCCTCCCATTCATCGCATGTTTCCCATGCTCATCGCCTTCATCGTCATGGCGGGCCTGTACGCCGTCATCATGTGGTGGGCCGACAGTTTATTCCGGCAGCTTTCCATCAGCGCCATGCGCCGATTCGGCCCCACCCGCAGTCTGGCCGCCCGCTTGTAATCATGCGCGTCCTCTATCTCTCCCGCGTCCGTCTCAATCCCTACGTCGATCTGCTGGCCCGCGGCGTGGAAACAGCCGATCCCGGCATTCACGCCATGCAGCGCCCCACGCTCACCTGGCGGCGCATCCTGCTGGATCGACGCTGGCGCATCCTGCATCTGCACTGGGTGGAGATCCAATACGCGTACGGGCTCACCGACCATGATCGGGCCCGACAAAATCTCGACATCCTGCTGCGACAACTGGCGCATCTGCAAAAACAGGGGCGCAAGATCGTTTACACCGTCCATAACATCAACCATCACGAAGGCCAACATCCTGATCTAAATCAGCGGGCCAACCGATGGCTCTTCACCCACGCCGACGCCATCCACGTCCACAACCGTCTGGCCGCCCGGCAGGTCAAACAGCGCTACGGACGCGAGCAGTCCGTTTACGCCATCCCTCACGGCAACTACATCGGCGTTTACCCCAATGTCATCGGCCGCCAACAGGCCCGAGAGCGGCTGCAAATCCCCGCCGATCATTTCGTTTATCTCTATCTGGGCCAGATTCGGCCCTACAAAGGCCTGGACGCGCTCATCGCCGCTTTTCTGAAAAACGACATGCCCGACGCCACCCTGATTCTGGCCGGGCAGATCAATGATGCAGATTGCAAGCGACGCCTGAAACGGCTGGCGGGCGAGCATCCCCGCATCCGGCTGATCCCCAAATTCATCCCCGGCGATGAAATCCAGACCTATTGCAACGCCGCGGACATCTGCACGCTGCCCTATCGCGACGCCACCACTTCGGGCGCGGCGCTGCTGGCTTTTTCCTTCGGAAAGCCCATCATCGCCCCGGCCCTCGGGCCATTCCCGGAATTGCTGGGCGACCAGGAACGGGGACTGCTATTCCACCCCGAAAAAGACGATCTGGCTTCGACGCTGGCCCGCGCCCGCAACGCAGCGCTGGCGCAGATGGGCGCAACCGCCCTGGCCTTCGCCCAGGATCGCGATTGGAAAACCATCGGCGGACAACACGCCCGCGTCTATCATCATCTGCTGAACAACCGCCCATAGCCTCATGCTTTCCGGCCAGAACATCGTCTGCTTCGCCCCCGACCTCAGTTGGAATCATCTGTGGCGCAACCGCCATCAGATCATGACCCGCCTCGCCCGGCGCAACAAAATCATCTTCGTCGAACCCACGCCCTATCTGCGTCCCGTCATCCAGCAAACAAAACAGGAAGGGCTGCGCACGCTGCGCCACAGCGTTTTTTACAATCCCATGCCCAATCTGTGGGTGTATCGCAGCGCCAACGCCTGGCCCATCTCCGGCAAAGCGCCTCTCGGCAACATCACCTTCGCCCTGCGCAAATGGCAACTACGCCGCGCACTGGCCCGCCTGGACATGAAGCGCCCCATCCTCTGGGTCTTCCGCTACGATCTGGGAGAGATGATCGGGCATCTGCATGAAAAACTGGTCATCTACCACGCCGTCGATGAATACTCGGCCTACGCCCTGGCGGGTGAAAAGAACGCCGAAACCCACCGCCAGCGCATCCGCCAGATGGAGCAAGACATTCTGGGGCGGGCCGATCTGGTTTTTGTCAGCTCAGCTTCGCTGTTGCAAACCAAACGTCCCTACAACGAAAACGCCTACTTCGTCCCCAACGGCGTGAATTACGAGCATTTCGCAGCGCCGCAACAGCTCCCCGCCGACGTCGCCGCCATTCCGGGCCCGCGCATCGGCTACGTCGGCTCCATCAACGAGAAGATCGACCTGAGCCTGTTGGCCGCCATCGCCCGCCACCGGCCCGACTGGCGCCTGCTCATGATCGGGCCAGCGCTGTTCAAAAAACCGGACGCCATCGACGCCCTGCGAGCGCTGCCCAACGTCCATTTTCTGGGGCGCAAGCAGGTGACCGAACTGCCAGCCTACATGCACGCCTGCGATGTCTGCCTGATGCCCTACGCCCACAACGCCTGGACTGATAACATCAACCCGCTCAAGCTCTACGAATATCTGGCCACGGGCCGCCCCATCGTATCCACCAACATTCCCGCAGTGCAGGATTTCCGCGATGTCATTCACATCGCAGATAATGAGGACGCTTTTATCCGCGCCATCGTACGGGCCATGGCCGAAACCTCTGCCGAAGCTATCGCCCGGCGGCAGCGCATCGCCCGCCAGAACACCTGGGAGCAGCGGGTGGAGACCCTTTCCAGCATCATCCAGGCCCATCTCGCCGACGAGCCGGACTAATCCACCAATCATCGTAACTGCTAAGGTAGCCTGATTGAGCGTAATTTACGCCTTGAAGCGGATGCTTTTTAAAGCCACAACGTCAACTATCAAACGTCAAACGTCATCATTTTGTCTCGAAACGCCTGCTGAGACAGCAATTTTTGACGTTTGAAGCATGACGTTTGACGAAATTCCGTAGAAATCGGCATGTTTTTCTCCGGCATGAACACCGCATA